>CAYJAS010000001.1:0-75760 GCA_964367895.1 uncultured Oscillospiraceae bacterium
GCCACATCTGCGGCGAGAAAGCGGGCATTTATATAATAAACATTTGACACAATCACCCGTGTTTACTTATTTGTTTATTGAGTTTATTATATCACAATTTAACGACCAAGTCGTTGTGGCGAAGCCACAGCAAGCAAAGCTTGCAAATTGATGATTCAATGTTCTAGTCACGGTCAAAATCTTTGATTTTGGGAACCGTATAGGTTATTATATCATAAATGCGAAGCATTTTGATATAATTCGCCGTCACTTTCGGTTGCCACATCTGTGGCGAGAAAGTGGGCATTTATATAATAAACAAAACGCACAATTGCACCATTCTATTTGTTTATTGAGTTTATTATATCATAAATGAGAAGCATATTAAAAGCCTTAATATCTATGTGTTTTTGCTTTGTTCAGCAGGCATTAAAACAGCTGTATTATAGTTTACGGCATCAAAATACCGACTTAGTATAAACTAAGCCGGTAAATACGTGTCGAGGCTCTCGACTGGCACCCCCGATTGGAGTCGAACCAACGCTAACCCGGCGTCGGAGGCCGGTGCTCTATCCACTGAGCTACGGGGGCATATTTTGGCAATGGGAAAACAAAGCTTTCCCATTGCCGTTTAAGTGTTAATTGTTGGGGCTTATGGAGTAATTAGGTGCCTCTTTGGTGATATAAATATCGTGCGGATGGCTCTCTTTCAGACCTGCGCCGGTTATTCTGACAAACTGTCCGTCACGTTGCAGGCTTTCGATATCGGGAGCACCGCAATATCCCATGCCCGAGCGAAGTCCGCCGACCAGCTGGAATATAGTTTCGCTAACCGGTCCACGATACGGAACTCGACCTTCAACACCCTCCGGCACGAGTTTTTGTGTGCCCGACTGGAAGTAACGGTCGCCCGAGCCTTTGCTCATTGCCGAGATTGAACCCATTCCACGGTATACTTTAAACTGACGGCCTTGGAATATCTCGGTTTCACCCGGACTTTCCTCACAACCTGCCAGCAGACTGCCTATCATTACAACATCCGCACCTGCGGCAATTGCCTTGACTATATCTCCGCTGTACTTAATGCCACCGTCCGCTATTATGGTAACGCCGCTTTTTTGGGCTTCGCATGCCGCATCGTAAACTGCGGTTATCTGCGGAACGCCTATGCCCGACACAACACGTGTTGTGCAAATCGAGCCGGGGCCTATTCCAACCTTGATACAGTCGGCGCCCGAGGCGATGAGTGCCTTGGCACCCTCTGCCGTGGCGACATTTCCGGCGACTACATCTATCGACGGGAAGGTCGACTTGACCTTTTCAAGGCACTTCATAATATTTTGTGAGTGACCGTGGGCAGAGTCAAGCACGAGCACATCAACTCCTGCGGCAACCAGTGCCGAGGCACGCTCTAAAACGTCATTTGTCACGCCGATAGCAGCGGCACAAAGCAAACGGCCTTGGGCATCACGAGCGGTGTTGGGATATTTGACCGCCTTTTCGATATCCTTTATAGTGATTAGGCCTTTGAGGGCGAAGTTTTCATCTACAAGCGGGAGTTTTTCAATCTTGTGTGCCGCAAGCACACGCTTAGCCTCTGCCAGAGTTGTTCCCACCGGTGCGGTGATCAGGTTGCGACTTGTCATTACCTCACTACACAGCTTTGTGTAATCTTCCTCAAACTTGAGGTCACGATTGGTCAATATTCCGACCAATTTGCCGTTTTCGCATATCGGCACACCGGAGATGCGATATTTCGCCATAAGCCTATCTGCATCGAGCAAACTGTGTGACGGCGAGAGAAAAAACGGGCTTCTTATAACGCCGTTTTCAGAGCGTTTCACCCTGTCCACCCCGTCTGCCTGCTCCTCTATTGTCATACTCTTATGTATTACGCCAATGCCACCCTCACGGGCGATAGCTATAGCCATGTTCGACTCGGTTACCGTATCCATAGCCGAGCTTATCAGTGGGATGTTAAGCGAGATGTTTTTGGTCAATTTGGTGTTTAACTTGACCAAATCCGGAGTGACATCACTGCGTGCCGGAACAAGCAAAACATCATCAAAAGTCAAACCCTCTTTTTGAAATTTTTCTTCAAATACATCGTTTACCATCTTTTGCCCTCACTTTCATTGTAGATAAAAATCAAATATGTATTAAATTCGAGTATACTCTTTAGCGCTTATCATGTCAAGCCTTAGAGTCGATTTTTTTGGCTCTTGCATAATAAAAAATATACTGCTGAGCTATTCCGGCATATTGCCCGAAGGCCTGTCCGTCAAATCCGTTCGGGTAAAACACCGCAGCTTTTTTCATCCATGTATCGACCGGAAATGCGTTTAGCTTTGAAAGCCCGAAAAGCAAAAAGCAGTCTGCCACTTTTCGTCCCACTCCCTGCAGTTTCATTATTTCGGCACGGGCATCGTCGGTGTCCATATCACGCAATTTGTCAAAGCAAAGTTGTCCCGAGTTCACCGCTTGCGCTGCCGATATCAAATAGGGCGCCCTATATCCGCATCGCAATGGTGCAAGGTCGCTTTCTGTCAGCTGTGCCATTTTATCTGCTGTAGGAAATGCAAATTGCCCATCTGCAAGCGGCTCTCCAAAAAGTTCGCACAGGGTTTTAATTATACTGCTGATGCGCTTGATGTTGTTGCATTGCGAAATTATAAAGGAGCACAACGCCTCCCATGGCTGCTGCGCTAAAATGCGCAAGCCACGGCCGTGTTCTATCGCTTGGCGGGTGAAATCATCGTTTGGAAAGGCATGCGCCACAGCATCATAATCAAAGTCGAGATGTAAAAAATCATGCCATATTTTGTCGAACTCATCTTTTGTGCAGTGGAGACGAAACCCATCTTCGTGCTCATGTATGTACAGATATTTGCCGTACGCCACCCCTTCAAATCCGTTGTCCCCTTTTGGGGTAAAGCGGAAGCATTGTCCGCACTCAAAGGTGTGCTGAAGTGACAGCGACAGCTCGGTTATATCTGTATGCTTTTCCGAATAATTAACTTTCATTATGTGCTCCATTTGTATTAATCTTTGCTGATTTTTTAAAGAACCAAGGCTTTGTAAAAGCATAAAGCAATGGTACAAGGTAAAGAAAAAAAGCAAACGGCAATGCCGCAGCCGAAACCCCAAGTGCTTCCAGTGGGAAAGCTCCCGAAATTGCCCACGGGAGAAGTCCTGCCAGCAAAACAGAAGAGTTTTCCATATCTATAGCCAGCTCCGACCTGCTTGCGTCTTGTTTGTCATAAGTCGAAGACATAATTTCTCCACCCATCATAATGGCCACCGTTTGGCTGCAAAAGGCACCGCAGGTGACTATGCCTACTATGGTCATTGTTTGGAAGCGTCCGATTTTCAAGCTGAGCTTGCTCAGTTTTTCCTCTAAATCATCGAGCATGCGTGTTCCTTTAAAAATGCCGGAGTATGTACCCGAAATGGTAACAATTATAGCAACATTCAACATGGACATTATTCCGCCGCCGTTTAGGATTTGCCCGAGCTGCTCTCCCTGTGCCTCAAAGCCGAAAAATCCGACCTTTAAAAGTTCAACAATGCCCATGTCTTGTACAAAAAGTGAGCATAGAGCTGCAGTGACTATACTCACCGTCATCGCCCAGCCGACCGGGATTTTAAGCATTGGCAAGGCTATCATTAAAACCGCCGGGACGAGCACCCATAGAGAGGCAGAAAACTCTGAGCCGATTAAGTCCAAAACACTTTGATCTATTTGCTGTATGGGATTTGCAAAGGACAACGCTGCATAAATGCCGATGGTTACAACAGTGGGTAGTGCCGCTGTCTTGTACATCAGCTTGACATTGTCGTATAACGTCGACCGTGTCACGGCGGCTATAAGGTTTGCCGAACCGCTTACCGCCGAACATCGGTCGCCAAAATATGCTCCCGAGATTACAGCGCCTGCCGTAATGATCTCACTTACTCCCCCACTTCGGGCGAGTGCCATAAAAATCACTCCAACGCTACTTACCACCCCAAAACAGGTTCCGAGTGCAATCGACAGCACGGCGCACAAGACAAATGCCGCCAAAATAAAAATAGATGGGGTAATAAAGCTCATTCCGTCTGTGACAAAAAAAGCGATGGTGCCGCTTGAACGCCAAAAAGCGGTCAGTAGGCCGATTAAAACAAGTATTTTCAGTACAAAAATCGAAGTTTTTGCACTTTTGAGCGCCATTCTGATTAAATCACCGAGAAAAAAGCCCCTATGCATGCCGACCGCTATAAAAGATATAAGCCCGATAAGCAGTGCAAAGGCAATTTGAAAGTCAAAAATTACCGTTGTGATTATTGATACAAGAAAAACGCAAAACGCAAGTAGCAAATCCATTAATATAATTCCCTAATTTCCTTTGTCATTGTTTGCAAATGCTATTTGCCATATGTATTGAGCATTTCCTCTGCAATTGTATCATCTTCTTCGACCCAATCGCTGACAGAATAAATGGTAAACTCATCGCGTGTTTTACGGCATATAACCGTTTCAATGCCGGCATTGATTATCAATCTGCGGCACATATTACATGGTGACACCGTTCCTACAATTTCACCTGTGCGAGCGTCTTTCATAGCAAGGTAAATGGTTGCACCCTGCATCTCCTCACGTGAGGCGGCGATAATGCAGTTTGCCTCTGCATGCACACTTCTACAGATTTCATATCGCTGTCCGTGTGCGACCTTTAACTGCTCTCGCCTACAGGTGCCAAGGTCGGTACAGTTTGCCCTTCCTCTCGGTGCACCGGCATAGCCTGTTGAAACAATAACATCGTCCTTGACCAAAACTGCACCTACTGCTCTGCGCAAGCAAGTTCCCCTCTCAAGCACCGTTTCGGCAATGTCAAGATAATAATTGGTTTTGTCACGCCTTTTCATCATAATTTACACCTCTCTTGTCAAAATCCCATCTTGTATTTTATAAATTTCATGCGCACATGCGGCGACAGCTTTGTCGTGTGTTATAAGCATGACCGTTTTACCGCTCTTGTTCAGAGCTGTAATAATGTTCATGATTTCATACCCGGACACACTGTCTAAATTGCCCGTCGGCTCGTCGGCAAGTATCAGCTTTGGGTCGGCGGCCAGCACCCGTGCAATTGCAACACGCTGTTGTTGTCCACCCGACAGCTCACTTGGTCTATGGGAAAGCCTGTTTCCCAGTCCGACCAGTTCGAGTGCCGCTTTGGCGCATTGCCTGCGCCTTATACGCTGTTCTCCCCGAAGTAGCAACGGAAGCTCCACGTTTTCCAGTGCCGACATTGAGCAAATCAAATTAAAGCTCTGAAAAATAAAGCCAATATCACCGTTGCGTACCGCCGCCGCCTTACTGCTGCCCAACTTTCCGATAGTTTTACCATCCAAACGGTAAGTGCCGGAGCTTGGAAGGTCAAGACAGCCAACGATGTTCATCAAGGTGGTTTTCCCACTGCCCGAAGGGCCGATAATCGAACAAAATGCCCCCTCTTTCAGGTGCAAATTGACACCGTAAAGGGCGGCAAGCTTGCCCTCTCCTTTGCCGTAAATCTTGCTTACATTGTCTAAAACTACCAAGACAAATCCTCACTTTATATTTAATAAGTATATCATGTATTGTGTGCCTTTTCAACCTTGTAATACAAAGGTTATTTATATTTTTATTGCTGTTGATTTTTATAAGTTTAAGTGATAAAATAAACACATCACATAAATAAATACGGGCGATTGTTCCATGTGTTTATTTTAAAATGCCCACTTTCTCGCCACACAAGTGGCAACCGAAAGTGATGGCGAATTTTATCACAAATGCTTTGCATTTATGATAAAATGTAATAAGATATTATAGAAAACGGAGGAAAGAAAAAATGCAATTTGTTGATTTCAAACATGACGGAAAAAAAGTTTCTCGCTTTGGCCTGGGATGTATGAGATTTCCCAAAACTACCGATGCCGAGGGCAAGGACATCATTGACGAGCCTGCAGCGATAGAGCTCATTCGTGCGGCTATTGACGGTGGCGTAAACTATATTGATACTGCATATTTTTATCCCGGCAGTGAAGTTGTCGTCGGCAAGGCACTCAAAGACGGTTACCGTGAAAAGGTAATACTCGCCACAAAGCTTCCGGCGGGCCTTTTGACATGTAAGGAAGATCTACAAAAGTTTTATGAGGAGGAGCTTGAGCGCCTGCAGGTCGATTACATAGATGTTTACTTTTTGCACAACCTCTATAAAGCAAACTGGGCAAAGGTTTTGCAGTTTGGCGGTATAGAGTTTATGGCAGACCTAAAAAAGCGTGGAAAAATCGGCTATATCGCCGTTTCCATGCACGAGTATTTTGATCATTTCAAAGAAGTTATGGATCACTTTGATTGGGATCTTGCTATGATTCAGTACAATTACTACGACAAGTTCAATCAAATGGGTATTGATGGTTTGAAATATGCCTCGGCAAAGGGTATTCCTGTTGTTGCTATGGAGTCACTTCACGGTGGCATGCTATCCACCAATGTTCCGGCTGAGGTTACGGCGGCGTTCGGCGATTATTTGGCAGACAAATCGGATGCTGAAAAGGCTTTTATGTGGCTTTATAATCAGCCCGAGGTTACCGTCATTTTGAGCGGTGTTTCCACCATGGAACAGCTTGAAGAAAATCTGCGTATTTTTGAAAATGCACAGTGCGGAATTATCTCTGAAGAGCAGGAAAAATATTTTGACGCCGCTCGTGATTCTTGGAATAAATTTATCAATATCGAATGTACCGCTTGCGGTTATTGTGTACCATGTCCCGCCGGCGTTGATATTCCCAATGTATTTAAGATTTGGAATGACTTTGCAAAAGCGCCCGAACAAAAATGGCTTTACAATGCAATGCTTTTAACGGCCGGCAAAGACGGCTCAAAATGTGTAAGCTGTGGTAAATGTGTCCCCCACTGTCCGCAACATTTTGACATTCCGCAAAAGCTTGCCGAAGCTCATGAGGCACTTAAACCATAACAAAAATAAACACCCACTGACTAAGTGTCGGTGGGTGCTTTTGGAGAGGCCGGCGTAAAAAATCACGCTACCCTTTTAATAAAAAAATAACGGCCTCGCCCGAGGACGGGCGAGATGCCAAAAAATCTCCATTCTGTCGGAGATTTTAAAAACCATTTGCATTGACACAGAATGGAGATTTTTATGGACTACATCAAAGAGGCGCCGACAGTTTTAAAGGACTATCTTGTCTATATGGAAACAATCATGGGGCGCTCACGCCCGTCTGTCAATGAGTATTATCTCGATTTGCGCACTTTTTTCAGATATATTTTGATGTCAAGAGGGCTTTCGCCCTCTGATTGTGATTTTTCCGAAATCCCAATCACCGCTGTTGACCTACCGCTTGTTCGCTCGATTACACGCACCGAGGTGCTTGATTATCTGCTGTTTTTATCCCGTGAACGACCAAAGCATCACAAAAGTGACGAGACCGAATATGGCAATTCTGCACGAACGAGGGCGCGTAAAATTTCCTCTCTGCGTGGTTTTTATCGTTTTCGCTGTGAAAAGCTTCAAGATGTTGAAAACAACCCGACAAAAACCCTTGACACTCCCAAACAGCGCAAAGAACTGCCCAAATTTCTCACCGAAAGTGAAAGCCTTAAACTTTTGCAGGCGGTCGGAGAGGGGCCGCACAGCGATCGTGATTATTGCATTTTAACCCTTTTTCTCAACTGCGGTATGCGTGTTTCAGAGCTTTGTGGAATCAATCTCGCCGACATTTCCACCGACAATCGCTTGCGTATCAGAGGTAAGGGCGGAAAAGAGCGAATTGTCTACCTTAACGATGCCTGCACCGAGGCTATCGATACATATTTAAACTCACCCCAAAGGGTTGTGCCAAAAGTGGGCAACAAAAATGCCCTTTTCATCAGTCGACCGGGCAACAGACTTGGTGTGCAGATGGTCAAAGCCTTGGTCAAAAAATATCTGATGCTCGCCGGTCTTGATGCAAAAGATCTGTCTGTTCACAAATTAAGGCATACTGCCGCTACACTTATGTATCAAAACGGTGTCGATGTCAGAACTCTTAAAGAGGTGCTCGGCCATGAAAACCTCGACACCACAATGATTTACACCCATGTTGTCGATGAAAACTTGCATTTTGCCGCAAAAAACAACCCGCTGAGCGGAGTTAAACGCAAGCCAAGACCAGACGATCCGGATGATGAATAATGGAGGCAGATTATGAAATATTTATGGCAAATCATGGTCATTGTGCAAACGATTTTCGGATTTGGCACAGCGTATAGGATGACCAAAAACGGTGGAGATAACGGAGTATCGTTGTTTGGTTGGCTATTTGTTACCGAGCTTGCGGCATTAGTTCCGGGATTGGGTCTTTATATGTGGTTTAAATGGAAAGATTAATATCTGTATGAAAAAATAACCCTTACATGCAAAAAAGCCGCCCTTTCGGGCGGCTTTTTTAAGTTTAAACTATTCTGCTTCGGGCTGCTCTGCCTCGCTTGGCGTGCTGTAAGCCGGCTCAAGAAGGGCACGGATTGACAGCGAAATCTTTTTCTTTTCATCATCAATGCCGATAATCTTAACGTCGACCATCTCGCCGATTTTGACTGCGTCTTCAGGTTTTGCAATGCGCTTGTCCGAAAGTTGCGAAATGTGAATTAGGCCGTCAACTCCGGGAAGAACTTCTGCAAACACACCAAAGGGCATGTATTTGACAATTTTGACATTGGCAACATCGTCAACCTGATAGGTTTCGGTGAACTTTGTCCACGGATTTGCCGATGAATCTTTGTATCCGAGCGAGATTTTTCTCTTTTCGGTGTCAAAGCCTATGACATAAACCTCGACCTCTTGTCCAATTGTCAAAATCTCTGACGGGTGCTTAATTCTGCTCCACGAAAGCTCTGAGATATGAACCATTCCGTCCACACCACCGATGTCCACAAAGGCACCGTAAGAAGTAAAGGACTTGACAACGCCGTTATAGCGTTTGCCCTCTTCAATGGTCTCCCAAATCTTTGTCTGAGCTTCTCTGCGTGCTTCACTGGTGACAGCCTTAATAGAACCGACAATGCGGCGGCGCTGGCGGTTTACCTCTGTGATACGCATTTTGTGTGTTGTCTTCATCATCTCGTCAAAAGATGCATCGCGCGGCAGACCTGTTTGGCTGGCCGGGATAAACACACGGATACCCTTTACAAGTGCGACAACGCCACCCTTGTTTTGGTCAATGACAATACCATCCAAAGCCTCTTTAGACTCGACAGCTGCCTCAAGAACCTCCCAGTTCTTTACGGCGTCAAGGCGCTTTTTGGAGAGCATGATAACTCCCTCAACATCGTTGACACGAACGACAAATGCCTCAATCTCATCGCCTACTTTGATGTTGTCTGCTACGACATAGTTGGGCTCATCGGAAAGCTCAGTCAGGGGAATATATCCGGCCTGCTTGACGCCCAAGTCGACGGTGATATCGGTCGCATTAATCTGCGTGACGATGCCTGTCACCTTTTCCCCTGTATGTAAAGTTTTAAGTGATTGCTCTAAGAGTTCTTCAAAGCTTTCCTGTCCGTTTTTCATTTCTTCGCTCATCTTGTGTACTACCTCCTCAATTATTAGATCCGGAACCGATGCGCCCGCTGTGATGAAAACACTTTTCGCAGTGCTCGGCTTTGCTGTGTCAAGCATTGCCGCACTCTGAATAAAATGGGTGTTCGGGCATATCCCTTTGCACAGCTTATAAAGGCTAAGCGAATTGCTGCTGTGCTCATCACCGATGACTATCACCATGTCGGATCTTGCGGCCTGCTGTTGTGCTTCGGTTTGTCTAACAACGGTCGCATTACACATTGTATCAAATAAACACATGTAATTACAAGTGTTTTTTAATTTTTTTACAAACTCTACATATTTTTCTTTGCTAAAAGTGGTCTGACAGACGGCGCAAAAGGGTTTATTTGCAAATTTTACCACAAATTCCTCGATTTTTTCCCATGTGTCTGCCACTGTAAATTGCTCATTGCACCTAGAGGCTATTCCCAATACCTCCGGGTGATCGGGTTTGCCTATTATCAAAATATGATTTCCCCGCTCACTCTCATGTTGTACAATGTTGTGTATCTTTGTCACAAACGGGCAGGTAGCGTCCACAATCTCACAGTTTTTGCTGTGCAAAAGCTCAAGTTGAGGCAATGTTATGCCATGGGCACGGACAACGACGGTCGCTCCGTTTGGAATATTTTGCGGTGTTTCGGCAAAAACACCTAAACTTTCAAGTTGTGCCACGGCAAAAGCGTTGTGTATTATCGGCCCTGCGGTAAAAACCTTTTTGCTGTTCTGACCTGTTGCCGCCTGCTGCGCCGCTTGCATAGCCCTGCGTACGCCAAAGCAAAACCCCGCATTTTTTGCTACCGTTATACTCATGCCTGTAGTTGTTTTTGCTCGGGATCAAGCTCAAAAACTCGCCTCATTGCATCGTCTGATACCAAACGGTAGTCCTCGGCATCAGGCTTGTCTCCTCGTGGCTTTGGCATAAAAGCCTCACCTATTATCACTTTTGTAAATCGAAACAGCTTTTTGCCCGGGGTTATGTGTACCGGTACTATCGGGCATTTTGAGCGAAGTGCAAACATTCCCACTCCGTTTTTAGCTTGAAGATGCTCACCCTCTTTGCGACGTGTCCCCTCCGGGAACAGCAGCAATTTTTTTCCGTTCCTGAGTGCACCCAATGCATGCTTGATGGCCGCCAAATCCCCGTTTTCCGCTTTTCGATTTATGGGAACTACCTTTCCATAGCGGAAAAATGCCGCTAAAATTGGATTTTTAAAAAGCTCTGCCTTACCGATAATGGTATAATTCCCTTTTGGCGAGTTTGAGGCAAAAATTAAAAATACGGCGTCCATCATCGATGTGTGGTTTGCGCACAATATACATGCCTGATTGGGAATATTTTGCTTGTTGTACACCTTGAACCAAAAAAGTGGTAATAGTATTATATACGCAATTTTATAAACTATACTGAAGATGAAGTTAGACACAGCCGCTCTCCTTTATAAGCTTTTTCATTATAACTATGCTCTGCTCAAAATCACATTCCGTAGTATCTACAATTATAGAGTCGCTTGCCGCTACAAGTGGCGCGGTTGCACGCTCCATGTCATTTTTATCTCTTTGCACCAAAGAGTCCCTAACCTGTACATAGGTCACCTGCTCGCCCTTTGCAATTTGCTCCTTATATCGGCGCATGGCACGCACCTCCGGGTCTGCTGTCAGGTATATCTTTAGGTCTGCCTTTGGCAAAATCACCGTTCCTATGTCCCTGCCATCCATTACAATATTGTTGCTTTTTGCAAATGAACGTTGAAATTCCACCAAAAACTCTCGCACCTCGGGTATTGCCGAAACATCGCTGGCATATCGTGATGCTTTGTCGCTGCGAATACTGTCGGTGACATCCTCATTGTCCAAAAAGATGTGCTGTGCACCGTCAACATATTCGATGTTGAGCGCAATACTCGGCAAAAGAGCGCACACCGCCGAACGGTCTGTCGGCTGTACCCCTTGCCTGTCGACAAAAAGGCCTATCGCACGATACATTGCGCCGGTATCGACATAAATATATCCAAGCTCGGCGGCAATTCGCTTTGCTACGGTGGTCTTTCCGGCGCCCGATGGGCCGTCAATTGCAATTGTTACATACTTCATAATTACTCCACTTCCGATGCCGCAATGCCGGCACAAACACCGGTAGACCAAGCGATTTGCAGGTTGAAACCGCCGGTGTAGGCATCTACATCTATAACTTCACCGGCAAAATAAAGACCGGAAAATAGTTTTGATTGCATGGTTGTCGGGTTGATTTCACGCACACTTACTCCGCCCGAGGTGATTATAGCCTCGTCCCATGACGCTGTGCCTGAAATGCTAAAGGGCACCGCTTTAAGCAAAGAGCACAGCCTGTCCCGCATCGGTTTAGTTATCGAGTTTGCTTTAAGTTCGCCCGAAAGTCCTGACTTATCTATTATAACCGCAATTGCCTTTGATGGCAACAAGGTGCTCAAAACATTTGAAAGATTTCGATTTGGCATTTCGGAGAACTCACGAAGCAGACGCTTATCAAGCTGTTCTGCCGTTAAGGCAGGCTTGAAATCGATAAAAAGTTCACACGGAAAGGCATTTTTTGCCGCTAATTGAGAGGAAGCGCTTAAAATAATCGGCCCGGACAGCCCATTTGATGTGAAGATAAGCTCTCCAAACTCGGAAAATACCTTTTTTTTGCCTTGTTTAATTGTCACCTCTACATTGCGCAGTGAAAGACCCTCCAGCTGAGAGCATGCAGTTCCGTTTTCGACCAGTGGTACTAAGGCCGGTTTTGGAAGTATGATTGTGTGCCCCAGCTTACGACAGAGTGAAGCTCCGCTGCCATCCGAGCCTGTCCGTGGGTAGCTATTCCCTCCTGCCGCTAAAATAACGGCCTGCGCATCAAACCTCGCTCCGCTTTGACATAAAACGCCGGTCACAACACTGTCGCTGTGCAATACCTCGGTAACCTTCTCATTTAAAATGTCTACACCGGCACGTTTAAGTGCCGTCTTCAGGGCACCTGTTATCTCTTTTGCGCTGTCTGAGATGGGAAAAACTCTACTTCCACGCTCTGTCTTCAGCTTAACCCCCAGCTCCTCAAAAAGGGACATCGTGTCCTGTGCATTAAAGCTATTGTAAGCACTGTAAAGGAATTTGCCATTACACACTGTATTTTTAATCAAAGTGTCCACGTCGCAATCATTGGTCAAATTACAGCGACCTTTGCCGGTGATATTCAGCTTGACTCCGCAAAACTTATTTCGCTCAAATATTGTGACCTTGGCACCCTTTTTTGCGGCAAAAAGAGCCGCTATCATTCCTGCCGCGCCACCGCCTATAACGACAATGCTTTTCATTTGCCTATCGTTCCTCTCTAACTTACAGGTTTTTGAGGTAATTTACCTCATCCTCGGTCAAGTGTCTCCATTTCCCTCCGGGCAAGTCACTGAGCTTTACATCTCCCACTGCAACACGCTTTAGAGCATTTACCGTAAAGCCGCATTTGACACACATTCGCCTAATTTGCCTGTTTTTACCCTCTCGTATTGCCATGGTCATTATATATCCGCCGTCTGCCGATTTGCCGACTAATTTACACTTGGCCGGGAGCAATTTCACACCGTCCACCTCAAGCGAAGCCGACAACATTACATCGGGTGACTCCGGCGGTGTGCCCTCATCATAGGTCATGCGCACCAGGTATTTTTTGTAAACCTTGTGTGAGGGATGGGTCAATTTATTTGTCAGTTCACCGTCATTTGTCATTATAAGCAGACCTTCGGAATGCATGTCAAGACGGCCTACCGGCCACAATCTGTGCGGTATATCGGAAATCAGATCGGACACATTTTTCCTGCCCGCTTCGTCCGACATGGTGGTCACATATCCCCTCGGCTTGTTGAGCATTATGTAAACAAGCTGTTGCGCCAAACTAATTGTCTTTCCGTCAACTACAATTGTATCGGTCTCAATATCCGCCGACTGGCCGATTTGGGCGATTTGCCCGTTTATACGCACTCTACCCTCTGCTATCATCTTTTCTGCCGCTCGCCTTGAGCATATGCCCTGCGCCGACAGTAATTTTTGTATTCTCTCTGTCAAAATATCCTCCGTAAAAAATCGCCTATTTTTTGTAGTACAGTCGGTTCGGGCAATTCCCTCTCGATCGACTGCTCATAAAACAGTTGTGTGGTGAAAATTTTATTTCCGTTGAGCACAACTTGTAACTGCCCGTATACGTCGCCTGCCTTAACGCCCCCATAAGTAAAGCGAGGACCGCAAATATTGTATTGTAGTTGCTCGTATTCGCTGTCACTCAAAGCAATTTCAAAGCTTTTATCGGTATAAAGAGAGACAGACTGTGTATCTCCTGCCACCACGGGTATTTCTGAAAATACGCCCTGTTCCACTATCTTGCGCACACTGAATAATTGCTGTGCGTACTCACTCATTTTTTTGTGGTCATCCCAGTCATCGGGTGCATTTAAGGTGACCGCAATAAGCATTCTTCCGTCCACCTCAAAAGCCGAAACAAGACAACGCCCATTTGACATTGTATATCCCGTTTTAACGCCGACAAATCCGTCTGTATACAACAATTTGTTGTGGTTTACCATGTTTCTATCGGCTATAAAAACCGATTTTGTGCCCACAATTCTCGCAAAATCAGCGTTTTGCATGGCATAAGCGGCAAGCAACGCCATATCCTTTGCCGTTGAATAATGCTGTTCACCGTCAAGTCCGCTCGGATTTTCAAATGATGTATTTTCAAGTCCGAGCTGTTGTGCCTTGTCGTTCATCAGCATAGCAAAACTCTCTTGACTGCCTGCAAGAGCACAGGCAAGTGCGACCGCAGCATCATTACCGCTCATCAGCAAAAGTCCATGCAGTAGCTGATCCACCGTTAATCGCTCGCCCGGTGCTAAGTACATTGACGAGCCTTCAATACCACACCACTCAGGCTTTATTTCTATCACTTGGTCTGTCAAATAATAGTCGAGTGCGACCATTGCCGTCATGATTTTTGTTGTGCTTGCCATTCCCCGCCTTGTGTCGGCATCTTTTTCAAACAAAAAGCTACCGGTCAGCGGATCATAAAGTGCGGCCGAATGCGCAGAAACCGCTCCCATTTCAGTTGCGCTGATACTTGTTACCGTTAAAATTAGCACAAGCATTGCGCAAATCAATCTTTTCATATCAAATCACCTGCCCGATAATAAATACGGGCAGGCGGACATCAATATGCGCAATTAATAAACCGGATCTTGCTCTTTCTTCTCTTGTTTAAGAGATTGAAGCTTGTCAATAGCTCCGGGCACCATGTCTATGATTTTGTCTACAGCTCCGTTTGTCGGCGCTTCAAGATAAATCATACGAACATTTCCGCTTGAGATGACAATAAAGGCGACAGGCGCTATCGTCACGCCGGCACCGCTTCCTGCACCGTACCTAATATTTTGTCCATCGGTTCCGCCCGAGGCAAAGCCAAAGGTGACTTTAGACACCGGTATCAGTGTTGTTCCGTCCGGAGTTGTAATCGGCGTGCCTACCACCGAGTTGGCATCGACCATCTCCTTGACTTTTTCCATTGTTGTGCCCATCATTTCGCTGATATTGCTCATTTTTTGACACCCTTCCTGTTTGTTTTAAATACTCCGCCACGATAAAGGGTATAGAGAACACGAATTATACCTACTGCCATTATCGCAACCGAGGTTGATATTGTTACGTCAAGCAAAATATCTGTCTGCTTGCCGTCAAATCTCGCATCTATCGCTATGTCCGACCGCTTTATTTTAAATGCCTGCTCAAGTGGCGGGAAAACCGCCGACACTGCCGAGCAGGTTTTGCCGTAGGTCAATGCCGTTTGGGCGGCATCACTTTCTGAAACAGTCATATGCAGTGTAAAGTTTTTAACCTTTAGTGCTCTTTTAAACACAAGCAATACATCTCCGCAAGCTTTTATAAGTAACGGTATTGTATGACTGTTTATCTCTATCGGGGATTTTGATTTTTCTTTGTCTTTTTTAGGCTTTTTTTGCTTTTTGGGCTTTGATTTTTTTTTGACAGGTAGCAGTTTTAGCATAATAACTCCCGCTCCTACCCACAACGAAAACACGCCGTCATATCGAAGGCGCACCTTGACCTGCAGTATAAGTGTCAGCAGTAAAATACTGCCGATTAGCGCAAGGGGTACAATTAAAACCCACTGCAAGGCTATTCCTCCACTTCAAGGCTTATTTCAAGCTGTTCGGCCTCTCCTTCTTCGAGTAGCTTGAGCTTTGGTAGCTGTGTAATTGCCGACAGGCCAAAAGAGCGCAAAAAACTCTCGGTAGTTTTGTACAAAATCGGTCTGCCGGGCACATCAAGTCGCCCACAATCCTCAATCAAGCCTTTGTCCACTAAACTACCCACCGTGTAAGAGCAATCTACACCTCTCACCTGTTCGATATAGGTCTTGGTTACAGGCTGTTTATAGGCAATCACGGCAAGCACCTCAAGTGCTGAAGGAGTGAGCGGTTGGGTGCGTCTTGTTTCAAGGGTGGCTCTAACTTGCGGCGCAAAATCGGCACGAGAGCATAGCTGATATTTGTCGCTCAAGTGCAAAAGTTTTATGCCTCTGCGCTCAAAATCGTAATAATCGGCTAACTGTTTTGCCGTTTCCTCGAGGGTGTGACGGTCTATCTCCAGCACTTCGCAGAGTTTTGACTCGCTCACCGAATCTCCTGCGGCAAAGAGCACCGCTTCAAGCGCACAAATTAGCTGGTTAAACGGCATCCTCTTCCCTCCAAACATTTTGCTCCTCAATATCGGCAAGGCGGAGCATATACCCCTGCTCGCTGTCTTCTATCATAACCTTATGTGCCTTAGAAAGTTCAAGCACGGCAAGAAAAATTGCAACTATCTCCGAACGACTGGTTGACGACAGGACAAACTTTTCAAAATTGATGGTTTGCGATTTTGACAGCAACACAACAAGTTGACTGATTTTATCCTCTACCGGCACCGGCTCACGGCCGACAATACCTTGAAAGGCAGACACGGGAGGGGGCAGTTTTTGTTGTGACCGCTCAAAAATATTTTCGATAGCTTTTATCAGTACATCATAATTGTACTCATAAACTACCTCTCGCTTTTGCTTTTCAAGCACCTCTTGTGTCTTGACAAAAAGGTCACGCCCGATTTCCGACATGGTCTTAAAATGCTCTGCCGAAAGCTTAAACTGCTGATATTCCAGCAAAGCACGTGCCAAATCCTCACGCGGGTCAACCTCGCCTTCCTCCTCATATACCGGGAGGAGCATTTTGGATTTGATATACATCAGCTGTGCCGCCATTGTTATAAACTCGCTGGCGACATTCATGTCAAACTCACGCATTTGCTTTAAGTAATCCAAATACTGCTCAAGTATTTTGGCTATCGGGATATCACAAATATCCACCTTGTTCTTAGAAATTAGATGCAGCAGCAGATCAAGCGGCCCGTCAAAAGTGTCGAGATGAAATGTTACAGCGCTCATTAAAATACACCAAACAGCGTCAAAATTGCGCCAACTCCTGAAAACAGAATGTCCATAATAACATTTCTGATTGCGCTTATCGGTCCATTTAGAAATCCAAGCCACAGCAAGGCGAAAAAGCCGAAGGTGATGTAGCCTTGATAATTGTAAAAGAAGGCATTTACGCTTTGCGGAAGCAAAGGCATTACGACCTTTGAACCGTCAAGCGGCGGTATAGGTAATAAGTTAAAAGCCGCAAGTCCTACCGACAGCATGGCGGTGAGTTCTAAAAAGCTGATAAGTCCCATTGCAATAACACTTTGTGTGCCTGTCATATAGATCAAAACAACGATCAGAATAAGCACAAATGCCAGCAACATATTGGCGACAGGGCCTGCAAGGGCGACAAGCGCCATTCCCAGCTTGCGATTTTTCATCTTAAAGTTATACGGATTAACCGGCACCGGCTTTGCCCAACCAATTCCGGCAACAACCATGCACAGCGCCCCTATCGGGTCGATATGGGGTATTGGATTTACCGTCAGCCTCCCCTGATTTCTCGCCGTATTATCGCCCAATGCATAAGCAACCAGTCCATGAGCAAGCTCATGAAAAATAATTGCAATCAAAACGGCCGGTATTAGCATTAAATAGTATTCAAGTGTATTTCCCAGCAATGCTGTGCACCTACTTTTTATGTATTTTTTAGAAAATATCGTTTCTAATCAGGTCTTCATAGCTTTCACGGCGGACAACGACCTTTGTTTGACCGTCCTCACAGATGAGCACTATCGGCGGGCGAGGTACTCTGTTATAATTTGACGCCATGGAGAAATTATACGCACCGGTTGCGAAAACGCACAGCGTATCCCCTGCCTTGGCAGGCTGTATCATAATATCACGGCTTACCATATCGCCGCTTTCACAGCATCTACCTGCAATAGTTTGCAATTTATCCTTTTCACTGTCTGCACGGTCAACAACACAAGCATCGTACTGTGCCTCGTACAGGGCAAATCGGGGATTGTCGGTCATTCCACCGTCTACCGATACATAGCAACGTGCACCCTCTATATCTTTGACACTGCCAACGGTATACAGCGTGCACCCCGCATCGCCGACAACCGTTCTTCCCGGTTCTATGACAATTTCAGGGAGTTTACTCAGCCCAAACTTTTGCGCCGCCGCACGAACGGCAGTGCCGATGGCATCTATTACCACATCTTTGTTTTCCGGTTTGTCCTCGGGCATGTAGCGAATGCCAAATCCGCCGCCCAAAATCAGTTCGGGAAGTTCTATGCCAAAAGCAGTGTTAATTTCACTGATTAGCTTTATCATGACATCGGCCGCCATTCCAAAGGAGTCGGTACCAAAAATCTGTGAGCCGATATGGCAATGGATGCCGTGGAAGTCAATATTACTCGCTTTGTGCATCATTTCGGAGGCCTTCATGGCGTTTCCATCGCTAATTCCAAAGCCGAATTTGCTATCCTTTTGGCCTGTTTGCACAGCCTCAAAGGTGTGCGCTTCGATACCCGGTTTGATGCGAAGCATACCTCTCACACGCTTGTTCAGTTGTCCTGCGATACTGTCAATGCGTGGAATTTCTTCAAATGAATCGGCGATGATTGAGCCTATTCCGCATTCAATGGCCATTTTAATCTCGTCATCTGTCTTGTTATTTCCGTGGAAATGCAGGTTTTGCGCCGGAAATCCCGCTTTAAGTGCAGTGTACAGTTCACCACCCGAGACAACATCAGCATGTGCTCGCTCTTCATTCAATATTTTATAGAGAAAACCGGCACACAGCGCCTTGCTGGCATATGCTACCTTGCAGCGCTCTCCGAAATTGCGCTCCATCGCATTGACAAAAGTGCTGACCGTTTTTCTGATGGTACTCTCGCTCATTACATACAGCGGTGTACCGTATTTTTGCGCCATTTCTTTTAGGTTTACACCGTCATAATGCAGTACTCCACTGCTGTCTGTTGTAAAATGCTCGTTGTAAATAATCTTGTCCATTTTTTATTCCCCCAGCGCTTCTATTACATCATTAAAAATCATTTCTTTATTAGTCCCCTTCTCTGCTGAAAAGGGAATTACCTTTACATCAATCCCAAGCCCAAGTGTCTGTCTGATTTGAGCAATGCTACCATCAATTTGCGATTTTTTCAGCTTGTCCAGCTTATTTGCAATAACGGTAATCGGCGCACCGTAATCTACCGCCCAGCGTGCCATTAAAATATCGTCATCAGTCGGCTCATGTCTGGCATCGACAATCATAAACAAGCGTGCAATATTCCCTCTGTCTGCGCTGAAATAGCTTTCAATAAGCGCCGAATATCTTGCTCTCTCCTGCTTTGATGTTTTGGAGTATCCATATCCGGGCAGGTCTACAAGCCACAGCGCTTTGTCGAGCAAAAACAAGTTTACAAAAACTGTTTTACCCGGCATTGAACTGACCCTTGCAAAGCCTTTGTGATCTACAATTCGATTTATGGTGGACGATTTTCCAACATTCGAACGGCCGGCGAATACAATTCTCGGACGATCGTCATTTGGGAAATCACGCTCACTTGCGGCACTGCGCACAAACTCAGCTTTTCTAAAATTTATACTCATTGGCTTATCCCCGTCTGTACTCTGCCATTGCACGGTGGCGGAGCTTGGTGGCTTTGCTCCTCCGACTTTGGCATAATTGCCTTTTCAATCGCCGAAAAGACATTTCCGAACACTTCGTCTACCACTTGGTTCATATGACTTGCAAAAACAAAGTTCAAATGCTGTTTTACTATTGGGTCGATATCATCAATATCAGGCCTGTTTTCCTCTGGAACAATTACAGTTGTAACTCCGTTTCTATAAGCTGCCATTGTTTTTTCCTTTAACCCGCCTATGGCAAGCACACGCCCACGCAGTGAGATTTCCCCTGTCATTGCAATAGTTTTGGCAACCGGCATATCTGTTAGCGCCGAAATAATCGCCGTTGCGGTAGCTATACCTGCTGACGGTCCGTCCTTGGGCACCGCTCCTTCGGGGAAATGGACATGAATGTCATTTTTGGTGTAAAAATCGGCATTCAGCGCAAAAAACTGTGCACGGCTTCTGATATAGGTAATTGCGGCACGCACCGATTCTTTCATCACATCGCCGAGATTTCCGGTAAGTTCAAGCTTGCCTGTTCCCTCTACCGTCATAACTTCCACTTCAAGCAAATCACCGCCCACACCTGTCCATGCAAGGCCGTTCACCACGCCACACTCGGCCTGCTTGGGTGCATTGTCCTTTTTGAACTTTGGCGTACCAAGGTAAGTCGAAAGATTGGTCCCTGTGATGCTGAGTGATTTTTTGCCGGTCTCACTCATATGCCGTGCGGTTTTTCTGCAAAGCTTGGCTATTGCACGTTCAAGACTTCTCACACCTGCTTCTTTTGTGTACTCGGTCATTATACTGCGCATCGCATCATCGGAAAGCTTCATATTGGCCGCTTTAAGCCCGTGTTTTTTCAGTTGCTTTGGCAGCAGATGCTTGCGTGCGATCTGAAGCTTTTCCTCATCGGTATATCCTGAAAGGGTGATAATTTCCATCCTATCACGAAGCGGTGCCGGAATTGTTCCGATATTGTTAGCCGTTGTTATAAACAGCACGTCTGAAAGATCTATCGGCAATTCCACAAAATGGTCACGGAAGGCAATATTCTGCTCGGTGTCAAACACCTCAAGCAAGGCGGACGATGGGTCACCCTTATAGTCACTGCCCAGCTTGTCAATTTCATCGATAAGCATAAGGCAATTTCTGCTTTTCGCCTTTTTCAAAGCGTCAATAATTCTACCGGGCATTGCGCCGATATAGGTTTTTCTGTGTCCTCTGATATCTGCCTCATCACGCACACCGCCAAGGCTTAAACGGACATAATCGCGACCCATTGCACGAGCAATTGAACGGGCGACAGAGGTTTTTCCGACACCGGGAGGGCCTGCAAGGCAAATTATCTGCCCCTTTACTCCACCTGTGAGCTGTTTTACAGCAAAAAACTCTAAAATACGCTCTTTAACATCTGCAAGACCAAAATGATCTTCCTCTAAGATTTCATGAGCTTTTTTTATATCTTCATTTTCCTTTTTGACCGTCGTCCAAGGTATTTCAAGGCAGGTATCAAGATAGGTTCTGATAACTCCGCCTTCGGGCGAACTGCTTTGCAATCTGCTCAGGCGCTTTGCCTCTTTTATTAATTTTTCGGTAATTTCCGCCGGCAAGGCAAGCTTTTCAATCTTGGTGATATAGTTTTGCGCCTCGCTCGCCGTATCTTCACCCTCTCCAAGCTCCTCTGAAATGACCTTTGCTTGCTCACGCAGATAGTAATCACGCTGATTTTTGTCCATCTGCTCTTTGACTTTTTCCTGAATATCCTGCTCGATATCGAGGATTTCCACCTCGCTCGCAAGCAATTTAATCAGCTGGCTCATTCTGCGTCTGGGGTCTGTTTGCTCAAGCAAAGTTTGTTTATCCTCATATCCAAGGTGGATATTTTGAGCGATATAGTCGGAAATATATGCAAAATCGTTGTTGTTGAGCACCGTCATGATGACTTCATTGGGCACCTGGGAGGTTATTGCATCGTATTCCAAAACAAGCTCTCTAACATTTCTGATAAAAGCTTCGTCTTTTTTTGTCTGTTTTATACTGGGAGCGGCAAGAATGCTTATCTCTCCGACCAAAAACTCCTCCTCTGAGGTCAACCGCTCAAGCACTGCACGCTGTTTGCCCTCGACAAGGACACGTATGCCGTCCCCCGGAACACGCAGAATTTGGCGAATTTTGCAGTATGTGCCCATTTGAAAGAGCTGTTCTCTTGTCGGCATTTCATCACGAATGTCACGCTGGGTTACGACAAATAGGCGCTGTCCGTGCTCCATCGCATGTTCAAGCGCTTTTATTGACTTTTGGCGTGCCACATCAAAGTGAAAGACCACTCCCGGGAAAATGGTCACTCCCCTAAGCGCCAGCACCGGTATATCATAAATCATTCTTTTATTTTCTTGGGTATTTTTCATATTTGCCTCCTGTAAGCACTCTGCACTTAAGCATTTCACTCTATTATACTATACATTTGAATTGTTTTCAAGTGGTGGATTATCTGTAAACACAATTAAAATTTTGCTGTTTTTACAAAAAATGCGACCTACAACTCAGTAGGTCGCATTTGCTATGTACTTTTTACAGTTTATTTGCCGAAATAGCGATTGAGAAGACCTTCAAATGCCTTGCCGTGGCGAGCTTCGTCACGAGCCATCTCATGTACGGTATCGTGGATAGCGTCAAGGCCAAGCTCTTTTGCCAGCTTTGCCAGCTGAAATTTGCCGTCTGTTGCGCCGTATTCAGCTTCTACTCTCAAAGAGAGGTTTTCTTTTGTGCTGTCGGTTACCACTTCACCTAAAAGCTCTGCAAACTTTGCTGCATGCTCAGCTTCTTCATAGGCTGCTTTTTCCCAGTAAAGTCCGATTTCGGGATATCCCTCACGATGTGCGACCCTCGCCATTGCGAGATACATGCCGACTTCGGTACATTCGCCTGTGAAGTTCATGCGCAGTCCTTCGATAATCTCTGCCGGTGCGCCCTTTGCCACTCCGATAACATGTTCTGCCGCCCAATCTTTATCGCCTGTGACCAGTTTAAACTTGTCCGACGGCGCCTTACATTGTGCGCAAAACTCCGGTGCGCTGTCTCCTGTGTGGACATATCCACAAATTACACATGTGTACTTGTTCATTGTTTTTTCTCCATTCATTTTTTAAATTGTGACATTTTTACTTTATAGAGCTGCTCTTTCAGCCCTTCATTTAGGGTGCCGAAAGTTTTATGAAATGGACACGAGTCGCGGTCTGAAACGCGTGAACAATCGTACTCATTTGCAAGGCAATGTGCGATTTCTATCGGCCCGTCAATACACTCGATAATCTCGCCGATTGACAGTTTTTCGGGGTCTGCATCAAGCATATAGCCTCCTGAGGAGCCTTTTTTAGCCGAAACAATGCCCTGTGCGCCGAGTTTATTGAGAATTTTCAGTGTAAATCTAGGTGTTACCGCCGTCTGTTCGGCTATCTCTCTTGCCGAAATCGTGCTCATTCTTCCCATCAAATTGTAGATAATTCTGATCGCATAATCTGCTTCTCTTGTGATTTTCATAAGCGCTCCTTTTGTTTACTATTTAAGTATACTTTACCAGTTCTGAATTGTCAACAGTTTTTTAAAAAATACAATTATTTACATCAAATTGAGCTGTTGCTTCCACTCAAGAATGCGCTTCACCGAGCGGTTTAGCAGTTCCATCGGGTATTGACCCGACTGCACTGCGTTCATCACAGGCTCAAATGCAAGCTCGGGGTGATCGGTCATAATCAAGTCATTTCCGGCGAGCAATGCCAGCACTCCGGGGTCCTCTCCCTCACAAAAATCGCGTATTGCCTGCATATAAAGCTCATCGGTCATTATTACGCCGTCATAAGAGAGGTTGTTTCGCAAATATTGATGTACAGCTATCGACAGCGACGCCGGCATTTTATCGTCTATGCACTGGACAATATTGTGGCTTATCAGAATGGACGAACAGTTTTGCTTAATTGCCGTTTTAAAAGGCAGTAAATCTACCTCCTCAAATTGTTCAAGTGAACGCTTATCAACCGCTATTTGCTTGTGTGTGTCGAGATTGTCGCTATACCCCGGAAAATGCTTGACCGCCTGCCCCATGTTTTGCTGTTGCATCGCTTTGAGCGAGACCTCAATATATTGCGAGGTGAAACTTGCATCTCCTCCCACCGTTCTCGGGTAAATAAAGGAGTTTTCGTCCGCAGAAACGTCGGCAACCGGCGCCAAGTTGACATTTATTCCAAACTGTTTTAGAAAGCAAGATTTTTCCACTGTATCCGAAAATACAAGATCAAGCCCACCGCTTTTAACAAGGTCAAGCGGTGACTCAAATGGCGCTTCTCTGAGTAGAGGCCAGCGGCTGACCCGTTTTACAGTGCCACCCTCCTCATCGACTGCGATAAGCATGGGTATTTTAGATTTTTGCTGTAGATTTTCTATCATTTGGATAGCTTGTTGCTTTGTTTTACCATCAAAATCCTCGGTGAAAAGCACAATTCCGCCCGGCTGAAAACGCTCTGTCAGCTCAAGTCCATCGCCCGGCATATGACAACAAAAGAAAAGCTGCCCCACCTTGTCTTTAAGTGTCATTTGCTCCATTATTTTGTCAATATTTTTCATTTCTATCTGCCGCTCCTTTAGAATATAATTTACAAAATCAGTTATTTTGGGGGTAATTTTATGAAGTTGGTTAAGAAATTTTGGGCATTGAGTTTCAAAAAACGTGTCGCAATCCTCTCGATTTTGGCAATCTTGATTGTTATTTTTGTACTTTCTGCCTTAAGCGGTGAGGGTGTTACAGAGACCTTCGCCACAAAAAGCAATTTGCCGATTTACTGCGTACAAAAGGACAGCAAGGTGCTTTCACTGACATTTAATGTGCTTTGGGAGGATGATAATATTGAATACATCCTCGAAACACTTGATATGTATGACATAAGGGCAACATTTTTTGTGACCGGAAAATGGCTTGACAATCACTCAAACACCGCAATGAAAATACACGAAAACGGGCACGAGCTGGCAAATCATTCCGACAGATACGAATACTACACCGAATTGAGTTCCGAGCAGGTGAAGGAAGATCTGTTAGCCTGCAATGAAAAAATTGAGGCAATAACCGGCAAGACACCCACCCTTTTCCGCATGCCGTACGGAGAGTACAGCGATGGGCTTGTAACTCAGGTGCGAGAGCTTGGCATGGAAGTCATCCAGTGGGATGTTGACAGTCAAGACTGGAAAGAGGCAAGCCCGGAGCAAATAGCCGAGCGGGTTTCTATGCGCAGTACTCCAGGTGCGATTGTCTTGTTTCACACCGATGCAAAGCATATTCAAGACGGGTTTTATCAAAGTGTGGAAAAGTTAATTCAATCGGGCTACTCTTTTGTGCCGATATCCGAACTACTGTTGACCGAGCAGGCGACAATCGACCACACAGGTAGGCAAATTCCTGCTCAGCAGGCCGCTCAATAATGACTTAAAAGGTCGCCGAAAGGCGGCTTTTTTATTTTTTCCGTGCTTTTGACGCAAAGATCACATCATTGAGATGTGCTCCCATAATCAAAATCACTCCGACAATGTAAAGCCAAAGCATGAGCACCATAATTACACCGAGTGAGCCGTAAATCACCGAGTAACTTGAAAAGTTTGCAACATAATATGAAAAAATCATAGTGGTGAAATACAAAATGATCAAGGTGGTGGCCGCTCCCGGCATTGCCTGCTTTATATTGTACTTTTGGTGTGCCGCAGAGTGATAAAATGCCGTCAGCGCAAAAAATAACACAAGGGGGCCGAGCATGTATCTGAGTACACCCCAAAGGGCGATAAATTGGCTTGAAAGTTCGATATAATCGGAAACGGTATACAGCAGACCATTGCTGACAATGATAAGGACGAAAAGCAGAAAAATCGCCGCCATCAAAATACCGCTTACAAGTATTGAACGGAAGAATTGACCGCTACTGGGTACAATTCTATATGCTCGCATTATCGAGCGTGTTATCGAATTTATCACCCTTGAAAGCACATAAAGAGTAAGAAAAAGTCCTGCATATAGCAAGGTTTCAGATTGAAGTGAGTTTGTATAATCTAAATATTCTTGTATGATTTGAAGCACATCGGGCGGAAGAACAATTCCCAAATCGGTTGTGATATTGTCTACCGACAAGTTGAGCGAGCTGAGTACCGAGTTTAAAAAAATCAGCATTGGGAACAGCGCAAACAGCTGATAGTATGCAAGCTCGGCAGAGCTGCGTGCCACCTTATCATCTATATATCTTCTAACAAGTTTGCCGGCAAAATTTGTTATGCTAAAATTTGAGTTTTGTGGCATTTCAAACCTTCCTTAAAGTAGGATGTCAGCTTAGTTTTCCGGAGCAATTACACTATCTTTTAAAGTATACCACATTAAAGAGGTAATTCTCAATATTTATATGAAATTTTTTACTGCAAAATCATATTAAATTTTGATTTTAACACAAAAAATATGCGGTACTTAATGGCACCGCATATTTTTTAGTAAATTTTAATATCCTGTGAGAAGTCAATAAATTCTTTTCGGCTTTGCTCCCAGCTTTTCAGCAAATCTGAAAGTTCTAATCTTTGCTCGACACATTCAAGCACATTCGGGTCGCCGGTTAAATTGTGTATACGGTCTACATCGGCGTATTTGACATATGAAAAATGCTCCGGATGTAGCCTCTTTATCTCGCGCATCAAAGTAATTGCAACCGGAATGAAATCAAGTCGCTTGTCAGTCGGCTCAAACTCCAGTCCATAGCATACCTGATCCTTATGCTTTGAGGTAAACGGCACAAATGCACGCTTTCTAAAAGCCACACCGTTACCCTGCGGTATTTGCTCTATCATGCTTTCGTACAAAGCATCCATATCAACAAACGGTGCTCCGTACATCTGAAAAGGCTTGGGACTTCCCCGCCCTTCGCTGATATTGGTGCTTTCAAAAAAGCATCCGCCGCAATAGCACAGAGTGGAGTCAAAGGTGGGCAATGCCGGAGATGGCACATTCCAAATCAAGCCTGTATCGGGGAAATATGTGGAGCTTGTGTAAACAAGCATTTTCACCACCGAGTAGTCAAGGTCGAGCTTTTTTAGCTTTTTGTAATATGCGCCGAACTCGCCTGCTGTTAGGCCATAGCGAATAGGTAGAGCATGTGCACCTACAAAACTGTCAAACTCAGGAGCGATGCGACTGCCGGAAATTATCTCTCCGCCAAGCGGATTTGGCCTGTCGAGCACTGTGAGTCCAATGCCCTTCTTTGCCGCTGCTTCCATACAATATGCCAGCGTATATATGAAAGTGAAATACCGCAGACCGACATCTTGAATGTCGTATACCAGCATATCTATACCATCAAGATCGCAGTCACGAGGGGCTTTTCTCTCTCCATACAGAGAGCAAATAGGCAATCCGCTCGGCTGGTGTACGCTATCGTGCACCGGCTGACCGTCTGCAAAGCCATATAGCCCGTGCTCGGGCGTGAACAGCTTGACCACTTTATACCCATGCCGAGCAAATGCGGTCAAATTGTCCTCAAAAGCGGCGCCCACTCCCGAAAAATTGGTGATCAACCCGATGCGCTTACCGTCAAACAGTGTTTTTTCGATACCTATCCTGTCAAGACCGAGTACGGTATTCATTCCATGCCCCTTACCACTTGTGCACAACGTGCGCAGGCGGTTTTATATTCGCTATCGGTGCCTACAGAGGGATCATAGCACCAGCAACGCTCGCATTTTTCTCCGCTCGCCTTTTGCACGGTTACAAACAGCCCTTCCATGCCTTCGCAGGCGGTGCCTTCACTTCCCTGCTCGACTAAAACTTCGGATACTATCAAAATTGTTTTGATTGTATCTGTCAGCGGTGCCAATTTTTCCGCAAGCTCGGCTGTGCATGACAGCTTAACAGATGCCTCAAGCGGTTTTCCTATAAGCTTTGCCGCACGTGCCTGTTCAAGTGCGATATTAACCTCATCACGAAGAGTGGTAAGCATGTTCCATTTTTGAGTTTGCTCACCGGTCAGCGCAAAATTGTCAAATCGGCTGTGCATGTCGTTGAAAATTACGCTTTCGGCATCGTCACAGCTTTGGTGCGGCATTGCACGCCAGATTTCATCGGCGGTAAAGGCCAAAATGGGTGCAAGCATACGTGTTATTGTGTCAAGCACCATATACATTGCGGTTTGGGCACTGCGTCTGCTAATGCTGTCACGCCCTTCGCAGTATAGCCTGTCTTTGATTACATCGAGGTAGAAATTTGACATGTCCACCACGCAGAAATTGTTTATCGAATGAGAAACGACATGATACTCAAACTGCTCATATCCTGCCATTACTCTGTCAATCAGTGCGTTCAGTCGTGTAATAGCCCAACGGTCAATTTCAAGCATCTCCTCCGGCTTGACCATATTGTTGGGATCAAAACCGTCAAGATTGCCGAGAATATAGCGGCAGGTATTTCTAATTTTAAGGTAGGTCTGAGAAAGTTGCTTGAAAATATCGTCTGAAACTCTGATGTCAACACGATAATCGCTCGCCGCAACCCAAAGGCGAAGCAAATCGGCACCGTATTTCTTGATAACCTCCTCGGGGGCTATCGAGTTTCCAAGCGATTTGTGCATGGCTTTGCCCTGTCCGTCAACCACCCAACCG
This sequence comes from uncultured Oscillospiraceae bacterium, assembly GCA_964367895.1. GTDB lineage: Bacteria > Bacillota > Clostridia > Oscillospirales > Butyricicoccaceae > CAYJAS01. The sequence goes on from CAYJAS010000001.1 coordinate 28,393, forward strand.
TGGGTGATAACGCTTTTATAAGGTGCTCCCTTGCCCATTGCACCAACCGCTATCAGCAAAGATGACTGGAACCAACCTCTGTACTGATCTGCACCCTCAAGGAAAATGTCGGCCGGCCACATGTCGGCGCCACCGTCTTTAAGAAGTGATGCAAGATTTGTCGAGCCTGAGTCAAACCATCCGTCCAATGTGTCGGTTTCTTTGGTGAAATGACTTCCGCCGCAATGCGGGCATTTAAATCCGTCCGGCAAAAGCTCTGACGGTTGTTTGTCATACCATGCGTTTGAACCGTCACGCTCAAAATTACTCGCAACCGTTTCAATTGTCTGCTCATTGCACACCGGTTTTTGGCAATCTTCGCAATAAAACACGGGAATTGGCAGACCCCAATGACGCTGACGAGAGATGCACCAATCGGCACGCTCCGACACCATCGAGGCTATACGCTCCTCACCCCAAGCAGGCAGCCAACGCACCGAATGTATTGCCTTGACAGCCTCCTCTTTAAAGGCCTCAACCGAGCAGAACCACTGCGGTGTTGCTCTAAAGATAATCGGCGTGTGGCATCTCCAGCAGTGTGGATAGCTGTGGGTTATATCTTCTGCGGCAAACAGCGCACCTGTTTGCTTCATGTCCTCTAAAATTGCATCGTTTGACTTGTCATAACGCAGGCCTGCAAACTTGCCAGCATCTTCGGTCTGATATCCTTTGTCGTCAACCGGCACGATAAGATCAATACCGTATTTACGGCAGGTGTTATAGTCGTCCGCACCAAATCCGGGCGCAGTGTGAACACAGCCGGTACCGCTGTCCATTGTGACATAATCGGCCAGCACAAGGCGGCTCTCTCTGTCAAGGAAGGGGTGCTGTGCCGTCATGTTTTCAAACATTCTGCCTTGCATAGTGGTGACTATTTCATAATCATCAATTTTGCCGATTTCCATAACCTTTTTGCAAAGGGCTTCTGCGACCAGGTAAAACTCACCGCTCTTTGTCTTTACAATGGCATAGCTATCCTGCGGATGCAGTGCTATTGCGAGGTTTCCGGGCAAAGTCCATATAGTGGTTGTCCAGATAAGCACATTGAGCTGTGACGGCTCACAAATGCCATTTAGCTTGCCGAGATCATCTTTTAGGGCAAACTTGACATAAACCGAGGTGCACGGCTCATCATTATACTCTATTTCAGCCTCTGCAAGTGCAGTTTCATCATGTGTGCACCAATAAACCGGCTTTAAGCCTTTGTAGATATATCCTTTTTCGAACATCTTTCCAAAGGCACGCACTTCTTCCGCTTCAAACTGCGGTGCCATGGTCAAATACGGATTGTCCCAATCGCCCATAACTCCAAGGCGTATGAACTGCTCTTTTTGCACCTCAACAAATCGCTGTGCAAACTTATGGCATTCATCTCTGAAAGCCGACACAGACATGCTCTTCCTGTCCAGTTTGTTTTGCTTGATAATGGCGCTCTCAATCGGCATACCGTGATTGTCCCATCCCGGCACATACGGAGTGAGATATCCTGTCATTGACTTGTATCTGTTGATAAAGTCTTTGAGTATTTTGTTGAGCGCCGTTCCAAGATGGATACTGCCGTTACTGAACGGAGGGCCATCATGCAAAATGTGTTTGGGTTTTTGTGCGTTTTTCTCCATCAGCTTTGCGTAGATGTCACGCTGCTCCCACAGCTTCAAAAACTCGGGCTCTCTCTGCGGCAATCCCGCACGCATCGGGAACTCGGTTTTGGGTAAATTAAGGGTGTCGTTTAAATCCTTGACCATATCGGTTTATCTCCTATTTCTAATCGTCTTGCTCTGTAAAGTTTTTTCCAAAGCGTAGCTCTCCCAAATCGGGGTCAGCGGTGCGACCGGGACGGTCACCGCGTGAAGGCACGCTTTCAAGTTCATCTTCTTGCTCTTCTTGCTCTTCTTGCTCTTGCTCGCCTATAGTTGTCTCAAAAAAGCGGGTTTCAAACTGTTGTTCATCGATTGAAATGCCACGCTCAACCGGTATCCCATCTTGCTCGGACAGTTCGCCCGAATCGACAGGTGTAACCACTGGCTGAATGACAATGGTATCCTCAAAATCGTTTACAATCGGCCCTTCGGAAGGCAGAGTTACCGCAAAATGCTCTTTCTTTTCGCTCTCTGCCGACAAGGTAGCCTCGCCTGCAATAATACTGTCCAGCACCTCAATATTTCGGCTGAGCAGATCACGCATTTTATGCACATACTCTCCGCACATGGCTTTTGCCTGTTCAAGGCGCTTTTTCTCAAACTCGGTCTTGTCTTTCAAATGCTCAATATCGCCCTCTGCCGACGCACGAGCGGTTGACAGTATAGTCTGAGCTTCTGCCTTTGCCTCCTCGACCGTGGTTTTGGCCGTCTGCTGTGCATTGTAAAGTGCCTTGCGCATTTGGTCGTCCACTTCGCGGTACTCCTCAATTTTATCGACAAGTACACGCATTTTTGATTTTAGCGCCGCATTCTCTTTGTACAGCGACGTATAATCCACCAGTATTTCGTCCAAAAATTGGTCGATTTGAGCCATATCGTAACCACCAAACATGGCTTTTTCAAATTTTCTGTCTTGAATTTCTTGCGGTGTCAGCATAAGCTCCCCTCATTTCCGATAATTTAATAATAAAAGGAAGACCGGCTTTTCAAACCGGCTCCCTCTTTGTTCAATACATCAGCATTTCTAACATTGCGAGTGTAAGATATGCAAACAAAAATGACAAGTCTATTCGCATACGCTGCATCGAGGGTATTCTCTGAAGTAGCTTGCGAAATGGCATGACAATAGGTTCTGTCAGCATGTAAAGCATTTGCTGAAGTTTGCTCCCCCTGAGACTTGGTATCCATGAAATAATTGCCGAGAAAAACATCAGCATTTGCAGTGCTCTGAGCAAGGTAATAACTAAGCTTGTCAATTTAAATCCTCCAAGAATTACATGGCCACAGGCCACTATAGGACGGCAAAGTCACCGCCCCGTAGATGAAATCGGCAAATGTATGCATGAACAAATATACATGCCACCCTTTTGCCACAAGTATGTTTAGATGTAAAGCCCGTTATTTTCAAGCTCGTCTATCAGGTCGCCCAAGATGTCAACATTATACGGTGTGATGATAAAGGTGCTGTTTGCAACCTTTTTGATTTTTCCGTCTTGCGCATAAGTCACGCCGCTCAAAAAATCCACCAGCCTGCGAGCTACATCTTTATTTGTTTGCTCAAGATTGAGTACCACTGTGCGTTTCTCTCTGAGATGGTCTGCAATGTCGGCGGCGTTCTCAAAACGCTCCGGCTTGACCAGCACAACCGAAAGCTGTGTAGTGGCATTGATGTTTACCACCTTTCCGTTTCTGCGGAAATCGGTTATCGGAATACCTGTGCTCTCATCGGAGGGTGCAGGTGCACGGCGTGACGAAGCTTGGGGGAAATCTTCGAAATCATCATCGTCCTCATCTTCATCTCCACCTTTTGCCCAGCGCTTTAAATCTTCAATAAAGCTCATGTATATTCTCCTCTCGAATTATTTATAATCTCTTGCTCCGAACAAGGCACTTCCCACTCTTACAAGGTTTGCGCCTGCGGAAATGGCATCGCAAAAATCACTGCTCATGCCCATGGACAAAAAGTCCATAGCTATATTATCATATTTTTTGCCTTTTGTGTCAATAAACATTTGAAATAAAGTGTAAAAAAAATTGTCATTTCCGCCCGTTTTTAGCAAAATCGGCGGAATTGCCATAATTCCACGGACAAAAACGCCCTTTTGCTCGCTCGCTATACCGAGCAAATGATCAAATCTCTCCGGCTCTATACCGCCTTTGCTTTGCTCTGCGCCGATATTTATTTCGATTAAAACGTCCTGCACAATGCCTTTTTTGATTGCCGCCTCACTGATTGCGCATAGCAATCGCTCAGAATCGACAGACTGTATGAGATCTACCGTGCCCACCACATTTTTCACCTTGTTTGTCTGAAGGTGCCCGATAAAATGGACAGGCTTTTTCCCAAAAGCCCCCTCTGCAAGTTTAGCGGTCATCTCCTGCACTCTGCTCTCACCAAACATGTCAACATCAAGCTGAGACATCGCCTTCACCGCTTCAATCGAGTGGGTTTTGCTGACAGCGCAAAGCAGTACATCTTCCGGATTTCTACCGCTCTTTTGCGCTGCTATGGCTATACTCTCTCTAATCGCTTTTACATTTTCCGATAATCTGCTTTGTGCGGTCTCGGTCATATCAATTCACCACCGTATAATCTTCAAGATTTTTTGCGCTGACGATCATCTTGTCATATCTGTATAATCCCTTGGAGGAGGTTTCGGCGCATTCAGCCAGATAATAACTGTCTGTTTGATAAATTATATCTATGGGTTTAAAAGTAATTATAGAGGCTTCAAGGCAATAAACTCCCCAAACACCGTCTACCTGTCTTAGCGCCTCTCTCGGCACCCTTATTCCGCTGTAAGAGGTGATTACAATGTCTATGTACTGCTCACGCCCGGTCAGAAACTCCTCCCACATCAGCTCACTCTCAAAGGTGACAAGACTGCTGTCGCCAAACGATTCTATCTTGTAAATGTCAAGCCTTATCGCTTCGCTGAAAAGCTCCGGAAAATAAACCTCAGCACTGTTTTTTCCCTTAAGTGCATCTGCCTGCTCGGTGGTCACCTCGGCGACAAAATACCACTTGTATTGGTCGACGATAACCCCTGCATTGTGTGAGGTGTTTCCGGCGCTTTGAAGCTGTGACAGTGACTGTGGCGTCAACTGCTCCATACTTTCAAAGGTCAGCAGGTCTTCGTACCCGTCACTGCTGTGCAGAAAATATCCCGAATTGTCAGAGTACACTATCTTGTTTGTGTTTATAGCATCCTCCATCTCGGAGATTTGCACGGTAAGCTCGTCCATTCTTTGCTTATACATTTCCTCGCTTGTATGGTCGGCACCACGCACAAGCACCAACTGCTGAAGATTTGTATATTGCTGATGCGCTCCGCTTGCATCACCGCTTTCTGTATTCTGGGCAAGTGCCAAAACCGATGTTCTGATCATACTGTCGGTTTGCGCACTGTCCGCTCCGGTGCTTATACTTGAATAAGCTTGCGTGACCGCCTCAAGCTCGGAGGACAGCTCGTTATACAGCGCATAATATTCCGCCTCCGAATCGCTCGAGAGCGAAACGGCGAGCGCATGATTTTTGCTGACCTTTTCACCGTTTTCGGCAAAATACTGTACCTGCCCGCTTCCGCTAATGTCGACAACCGTTTCACTTCGAATAAAATAACCCTCGGTTGAGATTTTGTCCTCAACATCAAGTTCGAGTGCGTCGGTCGTTAAAATCGGGTTGCTGAGATTTTCGCTTACTTGATATCCCAAATAAACGAAAAAGGTAAGAAGTAGCACTGTTGTAAAAATTGCCGAAATTGCATTGCTGCGCCTCATGTTTATGCATGTCCCTTTCTCGGAGCATTGTTAAATGTCTATCCTATTTCTCCGTTCATCGACAAACATTTTTGCGGAATGATTGTCGAAATTGCATGTTTGTAGATTAAATGTTGTTTGCCCTCAAACCACAGCATTACGGTATAACCGTCAAATGCAGTAACCGTTCCCCTTTGCTGAAATCCGTTTGTCAGAAAGATGGTAAGGGGCATCTTCTCTTTCCTCGCATTGTTTAAAAATTGATCTTGCAGGCTTGTCTTGTTTTCCATGATATTGTCTCCTTTTGTAAAAAATTAACAATACCATTTTAAGCCATTTCCTTGATGAAATTTGTCGCTTTACAGAGGTTTAATTCAATATCTTGTGCCGAGCCTATCAAAAGGCGCTTTATACGGCTGTCGCCACCAAACCAAGTCAGTTGTCGTTTTGCATAATTCCGTGACTTGCGCTTTAAAAGCTCGGTCGCCTCCTCAAGTGACATTTGTCCGTTTAGATATCCGCTGAGTTCTTTATAACCGATGGCTTGAGCCGCCGTGCCGACGAGCATATTTTGCTCGGTCAGCCATTTTGTCTCCTCTATCAGCCCGTTAGCTATCATGCTGTCCACTCTTGTATTTATCCTGTCGTACAGCATCTCTCTTGATGGTGGAAATAATCCTAACATTAACGCTTTATATCGCGGCGGTGCATTTTTTGTCTGTTCATTGTGCAGGCTGATCGGCTTGCCGGTATCTATAAAAACTTCAAGCGCCCTGATAATGCGTTTTTTATCATTTACATGCAGTTTTTGTGCACTTATCGGGTCAACGGCAAAAAGGCGTTCGTGTATTTGTCGGCCGCCATGCTTATCCCAGTCCTGTTCGAGTATCTCTCTTGTTCCGCTACTTTGCGTGTTGCCCATAAACCCCGTACCGCTTATCAATGCGTTGATGTAAAGGCCTGTGCCTCCACAGATAATCGGAGGTTTGTTTTGAGCTAAAATCCTATCTACATGCGCTGAAGCCTGCTGCTCATACAGTGAAACCGAATATGGTTGCCCGGGAAGTACCACGTCGAACATATGATGCTCTATCCCACGGCGCTCCCCCATTGTCGGCTTTGCCGTTCCTATGTCCATATGCTTGTACACTTGCATGGAGTCGGCAGAAATTATTTCTGTGTTTAGCTGTTTTGCAAGCTTTATTGAAAAATCTGTTTTTCCCGATGCGGTCGGGCCACAAACAACTATGATGAAATTGCTCATTGTATTCTTCCAAACAGCTTTTCAAGCTGTGCTTTTGACATATATACCGCAACCGGCCGGCCGTGTGGGCAGTTTCGCACATTGGGCATATTCATTACATCTTGTGCCAGTTTCTCAAGCTCTGCATGATCATTAAACTGTCCACCCTTAACCGCCGCCTTGCAGGCTATGCTTTTAAGCAAATTGTCAAGAACTTCATTGTGCGCCATATTGCCGTTAGCCAATTTGCCCGCCAAATCGGTCAACACAAACGCCATATCAGAGGGTTTAAGATACATCGGAACTTGACGCACCACAACAGAGGTCACTCCAAAATCATCAATATCAAAACCTGTGCGCTCTAAAAGGTCTTTATGCTCCATAAGCGCAGTCTTATCGCCTACCGCCAGCGTAAGCACAGTCGGCTCAAGCAGTAATTGTCCGCTTTGGTCAAGCTGTTTGCTCTTTAGTTCATTATATACAATACGCTCATGCGCCGCATGTTTGTCTATAAGCCATACACCTGAGCTGTCTTGCGCCATAATATAGGTGGAAAGTAGCTGTCCGATGTAAACAATCGGTTCAAAACTATCGTTTTTTTCCTCCTGTTGCACAGGCATTTGCCGGTCAACTATTTTATCCGGCTCACTTTCCTTTATCTCGGCACGCACAAGCACGGGCGCAGTTGTTGGGGCAATCTTTTGTTCTGTTTTAGTGTCAGCTTTAGTTGCATAGCTGATTCCTCGCTCCGAAGCTACCGCGCTAAAGGAGCTCTTATGGCTCTCTTCATATGTAATTGTCGGGCGACGCTGTGGCTCGGGCGCTATTTTAATCTCGGTTTGTTGTGCCGTGACATTGTCCTGCTTTAAGGGCAAAGAGGGCGAGGTTTTTTTAAGGTTTTCAAGGCTGTTCATGGTTTCGAACGCCGAGCAAATACAGTGGTAAACGGCAGAAAAAACCTCTCTCTCACGAGCGAACTTGACTTCAAGCTTGGCAGGATGCACGTTGACATCTACCGCCATCGGAGAAAGCCTGATATTCAAAAAACAAACGGGATGCCTGCCCACCATCAGCCTGCCTTTATACGCCTCATCAAGTGCGGCAGAAAGTAGACGTGAGCGGATAAATCTGCCGTTGATGTAGAAGTTTTGCAAACTGCGGTTTGCCCTTGTAACACTTGGCGGAGTTATAAATCCGTCTATGGTAATATCACCGAAGGCACCTGCCGTCATTATCAGCGACGAGGCGACATCACGCCCTGCGGTAGCATGAATTGCCGACAACATCTTGCCGTCACCCGGTGTTGAAAAGCTCTCTCGTCCGTCTTTAATCAGCTTGAAAGCTATTTTTGGGCGAGTTATCGCCGCTTGCATTACAGCTTGCTCGATATACCCGGCCTCAGTTGCATCTTTTTTGAGGAATTTGGCACGTGCGGGAACATTGTAAAACAAATCTCTGACGACTATTGTTGTGCCGACCGGGCAACCTGCCTCACCGTAAAATTTCTCCTCGCCGCCTTCAATCAAAATGCGCACACCTTCGGTTTGACCGGCGGTGCGTGTTATCATTTCCACCTTTGAAACGGCCGATACCGCCGCCAGCGCCTCACCTCTGAAGCCAAGGGTCATAATTGAGTCAAGGTCGCTTTCCTTGCTGATTTTGCTGGTCGCATGGCGCAAAAAGGCCGTTCTGACCTCCTCAGGCGCAATTCCGATGCCGTTATCACTTATGCGAAGGTAGGTATTTCCCCCATTTTTAATCTCTACAACTATTTTATCGGCGCCACCGTCCACCGAGTTTTCAATAAGCTCTTTTGCAACCGAGCCCGGCCTCTCGACCACCTCTCCTGCCGCAATCATATTGGCGAGCTGTGGCGTAAGCACTTTGATTTTAGCCATCTTTTAACACTCCCTCGCCTTTTTTGATAGCTCATACAAAATACCGATCGCCTCTATCGGCGTCAGCACATCGATCTCAAGCTTTTTAAGCTGCTCAACAATGTCTGCTTCAATAAAACCGCCAAGCGAGAATTGTCCGTCCTCCACCTCGGGAGTAGTTTGGACTTGCGCCTGTGCAGTTAGAGCGCCCGGCGTTTTGCTCTCGATTTCCACCAGTACCTTTTTTGCCCTTTTAATCACTTGCTCAGGCAGTCCTGCAAGCTTTGCTACCTCTATTCCGTAGCTGTCGGAAACTGCACCACGGACGATTTTTTTAATAAAAACAATGTCATCTCCACGCTTTTTAACGACAATATTATAGTTTTTCACACCCTCGGTCACACCTTCCATTTCACAAAGCTCATGATAATGTGTCGCAAAAAGTGTCTTTGCACCGAGTTTTTTTCGGTCTGCTATGTGCTCAAGCACAGCTTTGGCTATCGACATTCCATCAAAAGTAGAGGTTCCACGTCCTACTTCGTCTAAAATAATCAGGCTTTTTGAGGTTGCATTTTTCAGTATTGCCGCCACCTCGGTCATTTCAACCATAAAGGTTGACCGACCGGAAAACATATCGTCAGATGCGCCCACTCTGGTAAAAATCCTGTCGCAAACTCCAATGTCTGCAGACTGGGCAGGCACAAAACTTCCGCACTGTGCCATAAGGCAAATGAGGGCTACTTGTCGCATAAAAGTCGATTTTCCGGCCATATTCGGCCCTGTAATGACATACACTCGGTTGTCACCGCAGTCAAGATAGGTATCATTCGGGACAAAAAGTCCTGCACTTGACACACGCTCTACCACCGGATGGCGACCGTCTTTAATATCGATTTTATCGCTGTCGTCCACCGTTGGCATGGTGTATCCATAGCTGACCGCTGACAATGCAAAGGACAGTATTACATCAAGCTCGGCTATCGCTTTTGAGGTTCTTTGAACCCTCTCTGCCTGAAGGGCAACTTTGCTCAAAATATCGCTGAAAATACTCCCTTCAAGCGCAGTCAACTTGTCGCCTGCTGAAAGTACCTCGCCCTCCAGTTCCTTTAGTTCGGGCGTTATATATCGTTCACAATTTGTAAGGGTTTGTTTTCGTGTATATCGCTCCGGAGTCTGGGTGATATAAGATTTGCTGACCTCTATGTAATAACCGAAAACCCTATTATACCCCACCTTTAGCTTTGGAATACCGGTTTGCTCACGCTCATTTAGCTCAATCTGTGCAAGCTTTGAGGTTCCACCGTCAAGAAGCACCCGCAGATGGTCTATCTGTTCGTTAAATCCTGCTTTTATCAGCCCGCCTTCCCTTACGCTGAAGGGCGGTTCCTCGACTATTGCATCGTCTATAAGTTTGCAGACATCTTCAAGGCAATCTATTCTCGTGTGGATTTCTTTAACCAGTGAACTTTCCATCTGTGATATCAGCGATTTTATCTCGGGCAGTGCGGTGCATACCTTAAAAAGCGCCCGCAAATCTCTTGCGTTGGCGGTTTTGTACACAATCCTACCGATAATTCGCTCTATGTCTAAAATACCGCTTAACACCTGCGAAAGTTGTTCTCTCACCTGCATTGTATCGGTAAATGCCTTTACAGCATAAAGGCGCTCTCTAATATGACTTGCGCTCTTTAACGGGCGCTCTATAGTGCGTTTTAGCAGACGTGCCCCCATCGCAGTATTGGTTTTATCAAGCACCCACAGCAAAGAGCCCTTTTTGTCACCGGTTGACATTGAAGTTGTCAGCTCCAAATTACGTTTTGCCGTATAATCAAGCTCCATAAACTCGCCGTGTTTGTATATATCAAGATGAGATATATGTGAAAGTTCGGTCTTCTGGGTTTCCTCCAAATAGCTGAGCAGTGCACCTGCGCTTCGGATTATCATCTCGGGGTGATTTTGGTCTTCACCGAACTGCAGATTTATAAGCTGTTGTGCCTTTTCCTGCAAAAATCGCCATTCTCCGCCACGCTCTGTATGGCAAGCAAGCTGATTTGCCGCAAAATCGGATATTACCGTGTCGGAGTATGCAGCATCTGACAGCAGCAGCTCACGGGGCGAAAATCTTGCAAGCTCGTTAAGCACAAACTCCACAGAGCCGCCGCCCTCTGTTTGTGCACCGCAAAACTCGCCGGTTGAAATATCGCAGAAACAAACTCCTGCGCCACGGTTGTCAAGGTAAATTGAGGCGATAAAATTATTGCTTCTCTCGTCAAGCATAGAGCTTTCCATGACCGTTCCGGGGGTTATCATGCGCACAACTTCACGCTTTACAAGCCCCTTTGCCGCCGACGGATCCTCTGTTTGCTCACAAATCGCCACTTTATAGCCCTTTGCAATCAGCCTGCCGATATACCCCTCGGCACTGTGATATGGCACACCACACATCGGTGCTCGCTCGCTCGAGCCGCAATCTCTGCCTGTCAGCGTCAGCTCAAGCTCTTTTGACGCCAGCATGGCATCATCAAAAAACATCTCGTAAAAATCGCCGAGACGGTAGAACAGTATGCAGTCATCATGCTGATTTTTGATGTCAACATATTGTTGCATCATCGGTGTCAACTTGTCAGACCAATTGTCGAGCAGTTTAGCGCCGTCGCTTGGTGTCGGCTTTTTCATCACACCATCCTTCCGAACAGTGCCCAAGTAGAGCGTTTTTCTATAATAACATCTATATAATTTCCGATATGCTTTTCATCTGCAATAACATGCACCAGCTTAAATCCGTCTGTACGAGCAGACAGGGGGTAATGCTCATCACCGCCAAATCCGTCCACCAAAACACGTATTTTTTTGCCAACATATTGCTCATTTATCTCACGAGAGATAATATTTTGCACCTCAAGCAATCTGTCAAATCTGTTTTGCTGAACATCTCTGGGGATATGCCCCTGCATTTCGGCCGCCTTTGTTCCCTTTCTGGAGGAATAAATGAAAGTAAACAACGAGTCAAATCGGACGGTCTTTAAAAGATCGAGTGTGTGTTCAAACTCGCTTTCACTCTCTCCGGGAAATCCGACAATTATATCACTTGTCACCGTCAAATCAGGCATAATTGAGCGCGCGTAATTTACAAGTTCGATATATTTCTCGCTCGTATATCCCCTATTCATGTCGCTGAGCACCTTGTCATTGCCTGCCTGCACAGGAAGATGTATGCTATGGCAAACATGCTTGCATTTAGCCATGGTGTCAAACAGGCGCTTGGTAGCGTCCTTGGGATGGCTGGTCATAAAGCGTATGCGATGATCACCCGGTATGGCGTCAAGCATCTCAAGTAGTTGTGAAAAATCGCAGTCACCGTTTTGGTCACTGCCGTACGAGTTGACATTTTGTCCGAGCAAGGTAATATCTTTATAGCCTTGGGCAATCAGGTCTTTGAAGTCCTCTACCACTGCCTCCGGTGAGCGACTGCGCTCTCTGCCTCTGACATAGGGGACCACACAGTAGGTGCAGTAATTGTTGCATCCGTACATTATCGACAGCCATGCCGCAGGCCCTTGCTTGCGCACCGGGGAGATGCCCTCTAAAATGACCCCTTTTTCGTCGCCCGACAGGTCAAAAATACGTTTTCCACCGTTTAATCTGCTGCTGAGCAGTTCGGGAAATCGGTATAGCGCATGCGTCCCAAAAACTAAGTCCACATAGGGAAAACTGTTCTTTATTTTATCTGCCACATGTTGCTGCTGAACCATGCATCCACAAACGCAAATTATTGCATTCGGGTTTGCCTTTTTGATATGCGAAGTCTCCCCGACATTTCCGAAAACACGCATTTCGGCGTGTTCCCTTATTGCACAGGTGTTAAATATTATTAAATCGGCGCCCTCTGTACTGTCACAAAAGTCAAAATCCATGTCAAAAAGCATGGCACGAATAAGCTCGCTGTCCGCTTCATTTTGCTGGCATCCGAAGGTGTTTACACAGGCTATAGGCCGTCTCCCGAGCTTTTGGCGAAGCATTGCCGCATTGCTCTGGCAAAAGGCATTTTGCCTTTCAAGTTGCTGTTTTTCAATGACTCTGTTATTTTCACTCATACGGTATATTATTCCTCCATACAATTACACTATATTGTAGCACATTCCGCCAAATTACGCAAGATGTAATATAGAGGTAGCCCCATTAAATTGTAAAAAACAGACATGGCAAGCCATGTCCCTACTACACCAAAAGAAGATGTCGCAAAAAGCAACATCTTCTTTTTTAAGCATATTTTGATATAAATTAATTCTTACTCCACTATTACTTTGTGGAAGACTTTTTTCCCCTTTTTGACGATGAAATCGCCGGATTTTATCTCCTCTGCGGTGAAAGAGTGTGAAAAAGACGCTACTTTCTGATCATTTGCACTTATTCCGCCCTGCTCAATCAGGCGACGGGCTTCGCCTTTAGAGCTTGCAAGCTTTGTTTTCACCAGCAGGTCAAGTGCTGAAATTGCTCCGTCTGTAAAATCCGCATCGGTCAAAGTCGTGGTCGGCATATTCTCGGTGCTCATTCCACCGCCAAACAAAGCCTTACCTGCCTGTTTTGCCATTTCAGCCTGATTTTCATCGTGTACCAGCTTGGTCAGCTCGTATGCCAATATTTCCTTTGCCTCGTTTAGCTGACTTCCCTCCCATTTGTCCATTTCATCGATTTGCTCGAGCGGCAGGAATGTCAGTATACGCAAAAACTTGAGCACATCGGCATCGTTAACATTGCGCCAGTATTGATAAAAATCGTACGGGCTGGTTTTTTCGGGATCGAGCCACACCGCCCCTGCTTGGGTTTTGCCCATCTTTTTACCCTCGCTTGTCAGAAGCAATGTTATTGTCATGCCAAAGGCATTTTTACCAAGTTTACGGCGTATAAGCTCGGTTCCGCCTAAAATATTGCTCCACTGGTCATCTCCACCGCATTGCATTACGCAGTCGTTATTTTTATACATGTGATAGAAATCATAGCTTTGCATTATCATGTAGTTAAACTCTAAAAAGGACAGGCCTTTTTCCATGCGTTGTTTGTAACATTCTGCAGTGAGCATTCTGTTGACTGAGAAACATGTTCCCACTTCACGCAAAAGCTCAACATAGTTTAGATTAAGCAGCCAGTCTGCATTGTTGAGCATAAGGGCTTTGTCGTCTGAAAAGTCGATAAACTTTTCCATCTGTTTTTTAAATCGCTCGGCGTTTTGAGCTATTGTGTCTTTTGTCATCATAGAACGCATGTCGGTACGCCCCGACGGGTCACCGACCATAGTCGTTCCACCGCCGAGCAATGCTATCGGTTTATTTCCTGCCATTTGCAAGCGCTTCATCAGCGACAGTGCCATAAAATGTCCGACATGCAGTGAATCTGCAGTAGGGTCAAAACCGATATAAAATGTCGCCTTTCCTGCATTTATCAGGTCACGGATTTCCTCCTCATCGGTCATCTGGGCAATTAGCCCTCTCGCCTGTAGTTCTTCAAAAATTGTCATTGTTTGCCTCCTGTTATAATAAAAAATAATATATATGATACAAAAACGCCCTCTGCAATATTGCAGAGGGCGAAAATATCGCGGTACCACCTCAATTTATGCCGCAATGCGGCACCTTTGCGGACAATTCGTCCATACGCTGTAACAGGCGCACCTGTGGTTTTTTAAACCCGGCTCACAAATTGTATTTCACAGGCACACTTTTATCTGCTTTCACCGTCCGCAGACTCTCTGAAAAAATGTACAAGCTACTCCTTTTGGTCATAGCATTTTATTATATCACTTTCGCAAGTATACTTTACAAAACAAATTATGTCAAGCTGTTTTTGTAATTTTCCGCCTGTTTTAACAGTTCAAGTGCGCTTTTCATGGTTTCCTCGGTCACATGCAGTCCTGCCGCAAGACGGGCAAGCTCCTCTGCCCGACCTCTATTGTCAAGGGGGCGCACCGATGTGAATGTCTGCCCCGCTTCGATGTTTTTTTCTATGCGATATTGATTGTCAGCAAGACAGGCAATTTGCGGAAGATGGGTAACGCAAAGCACCTGAGCTCCACGGGATATTGCATACAATTTCTCTCCCACTTTGCTGGCCGCTCTGCCGCTCACGCCGGAATCTATTTCATCAAACACCGTTGTCTTTTGACTGTCACTACCCGAAAGGACATTTTTCATCGCAAGCATAATGCGTGACAGCTCACCGCCCGAGGCCACCTTTATCAGCGGTTTAAGCTGTTCGCCGATATTTGCAGACAGCAAAAACCTAACTGTGTCTGTGCCTTTTTTGGTAAACTTTGCCTGCTCTGTAGTGCCGACTTTTTCGACAAGGGCACAAAAGGAGGCAGAGGGCATATCAAGCTGTTTAAGCTCCGATTGTATTGCATTTTGCATATCATCTGCCGCTTTTTTTCTGCTTTTGTGCAGTTTTTCGGCAAGCGAGGACAAATGCTTGCGCTTTTGCATATACTGCTCGCTGAGCGCCTCAATGTCCTCCTCCGCACCGTCAAGCTCCGAAAGCTCTGCGGACAATGAGTTTTCAAGCTGTGAAAACTCGTCCGGCGGTGTTCCAAACCGAGTGGTTAGCGTTGAAATAAGATCAAGCCTACGCTCTATTCGTTCAAGCTCGGGTTGTGAAAACTCAAGCTTTTCAAGCGCATTTTTGACCTCTGATTCTATATCACTTAAAAGTACATCAACTTCAGAAAGTCGTGCCGAAAGCTTCACAGCTTCCGTGCTATACTTTGACGCTACAGTCAGCGCCGACAAAGCTTGTCCGCACAGAGCACCGGCGCCGTTTTGTTCACCGGTACCCGACAGAAAATCGATACAGAGCGACAGTTGCTCGCTTATACGCGAGGCATTTGAAAGCTCCGACCGACGACTGAGCAAATTATCTTGTTCTCCCGGCGCTACATTTGCCTCACTAAGTGCGGCAATTTGACCTGATATTTGCTGTCGTCTGCGTTGCTTTTCCGCTGTGCTCATTGAAATCGCTTTAATGCGCCTGTTAAGGGCAAGAAGCTGTTCATAATGCACAAGATAATCTTCAAGCTGAGGGCCAAGTTGCCCCAATTCATCGAGATAATCTATATGTAACTGTTCATTCAGCAGATTTTGTCCGTCGTGCTGACCGTGTATTGCGATAAGCTGTTCGCCAAGAGATTTGAGCATGGATAAAGTTGCCGGCTGGCCGTTTATCCGGCAAACATTGCGTCCGTCGGAAAAGATTTCACGCTTTATCAGCAGTTCATCTCCGTCAAACCCGAGCGATACCATTTGTGAGATAATTTGCTCGGCCAATTGCTCAAACTTAGCCGTGACTGTCGCTTTACTTTGGCCTGTTCTTATAATGTCACGGCTGACTCTGCCACCGCAAATTGCGCTTAGAGCGTCAATAATAATCGACTTTCCTGCTCCCGTTTCACCGGACAAGACGGAAAAACCGCCCCTAAAGCCGATTGTCGCACGCTCAATAACCGCAATATTTTCAATAAAAAGCTCACTGAGCATAGATATCCTCGATTACTTCAGAAGTTCCGATACAGTTTGACAAAACTTCTGCGAATCTTCATTGTCGTGAAGGATTATCAGAATGTTGTCATCGCCCGCTATCGTGCCGACAATTTCATCAATTTTCATGGCATCAATTGCCGCAGCGGCGGCATTTGCCATGCCGACGAGGGTTTTAACAACCACAAGGTTTTGTGCTCTGTCGACTTTTAAGACGCACTCTTTAAAAATATTCTTTAGGCGCGGCATGTGCAGGCTTTCGCTGTTCATTTGAGGTGTGGCATATTTATATCCACCGCTCTCTGAGGAAACTTTGATAAGCCTAAGCTCTTTGATATCTCTTGAAATAGTCGCTTGAGTTGTGGGGAAACCCTTGGTGCGCAGTCGTTCGGAAAGTTCTTCTTGGGTTTTCACTTCGCTATTTGTGACGATGTCTACAATGGCTGCTTGCCTTTTAAATTTCATACTTTTCTTCCCCCATTTAATAGTTTTTCGTTGACAGTTTTGTAAAAATCGGTTTTCTTAAGTCTTATCATCGGTGCCGTGTAACAGGATTTTTTTACAACAATGCTATCACCCTCTGCAAGCTCATAAGTGGCAAGACCGTCGGGTGACATGCAATTATTTATCTCTCGTGTTTCCGGTATTATTCTGACCGTGTCATTTGAGCTTATGACAAAGGATTTTACATTAAACGCATGCGGACAAACCGGTGTGATTGCAAAACAGCTTGTCTCGGGTGCCAAAATGGGTCCGCCTGCGGCAAGTGAATATGCCGTTGACCCTGTCGGCGTACAAACCAACACACCGTCACCCGCAAAATGCATGGCATGTCTGCCGTTTACCTCAAGCTCAAGCGAAATGCTCTTCATAACATTTCCCTTGAGCACCGCCGCTTCATTGAGTGCCGTTGTGCACAGTTTAACTTGTCCGTCACTGCCAATAATCTGAATATCAAGCATCAGCTTGTGCTGGATTTCATACTCACCGCACAGCAGTTTTGCCGCCATTTCATGCTCAAAATCTTCAAGCTCGCTTATAAATCCAAGGCGACCTTTGTTAATTCCAAGCAAAGGTTTTTCATATTGTGCCGCGCTGTGGAGTATTCTCAAAATTGTCCCGTCACCGCCGATTATCACAATAAACTCGCACGCCTGTATTGCCTGCTTCTGGGTTTGTGTTATAGTAACTGTGCTTTGATCTAAGTTTGTTAGCATATCGGCCAGTGAGCTGTCAAGTATCGGCTCAAAGCCGAGCGCACACAGTTTCGGGATTAGTTGTGCCGTGTACTCAATCGCTTCAGAGCGTATAATATTTGCGAAGATCATAACTTTTTTCATGATTGGCTCCGTTCAAATGAGTAAAGAATGGGCTTTCTCCACTATGGCGTCTAAGTCAAAATCCTTTTGCTGTCCACCTTTTTTCAGGTGCGCTATAAACTCAATATTCCCATCGCGCCCCGGTGTATTCGAGTGAGTAATATCAAGCACTGCAAAGCCATTTTGCTTTGCGGCTTCGATCGCCTTTTCAATGGCGAGTTTGTGCAGTTTCGGCTGTTTTACAATTCCGTTTTTCCCGACATTTTCACGTCCGACCTCAAACTGAGGTTTAATGAGAAAAATGGCCATGCCGTCCGGAGAAAGCAGTCTATATGCCGACGGGAAGATAAGCGAAAGCGATATAAATGATACATCACAGACGGCAATTTGCGGTATCTGCCCAAGGTTTTGCTGGCTTAAAGAGCGTATATCGCAGTTTTCAAAACAAATAACTCTACTGTCATTGCGCAGTTTTTCGGCAAGCTGATTGCTCCCGGTATCAACAGCGTAAATCAGTTTTGCTCGGTTTTGGAGTAAGCAATCGGTAAATCCACCTGTGGAAGCGCCGATGTCTATGCAAACCGCATCATTTGGGTCTATCGCAAAGGTTTTGAGTGCATATTCCAGTTTCTCTCCACCACGGCTTACATATTTATGCGGCTTTAGCACGACAATTTGGGTGCCTGACGGAAATTTCTGCGATGGCTTTGAGACAACTGCCCCATCTGCCGTTACAAGTCCGGCTTCAATGAGTTCTTTTGCCCTGTCCCGCCCGCTCGAAAGTCCGGCGCCCACCAGCAAGCTGTCAATTCGTTGTAGCTGATCTGCCATAAAAGCTCTCCGCAATCTTTTTTGCAATGCCTTTTGCGCTCAGTCCCAATTCACTTTCCAATGTAGCTACATCTCCTGCCGGCACAAATCCCGTGCCTAAATTACAAAACACAGCCTGTGCGGAAATTGAAGCAGCCATCAATTCTGCTGAAAGCTTGGCTCCGAGAGATCCGACATGTCCGCAGTCTTCTACAAAGGCTACTTTTTTTGTTTTACAGACCGAGTTGAAAAAGGTTTGTAAATCAGCGGTAGAAAGGTTGTTGAACTTGATTATTTCACAGCTAATACCTGATTTTTGCAGAAGCTGTGCCGCCTCAAGTGCATTGTTAAGCATTATTCCGTAGGTCACAATGGTAACATTGTCACCACTGCTAACTGTATATATGTCTTCGTTGAAATTGTTTTGCGTGTAAGCAAGCTGCCCTCCACGAGGGTATCTCACGGCGACAGGGCCGTTTGTGCTGTGTACCGCTCTGTTCATCGCCGCCTCCAGTTCCGAAAAGGAGGAGGGCGATAAAAGGGTGAAATTTGGTATTGAAAGCAAATATGGCACATCAAACTGCCCTTGATGTGTTTCACCGTCGGCACCGACAATTCCGGCGCGATCGACAGCAAATACAACATGATACCGCTCTATGGCAACATCGTGTATCAACTGGTCAAAGCCACGTTGTAAAAATGTGGAGTAAATCGCATATACCGGCACAAGCCCTTTTGAAGCCATTGCCGCCGCCATTGTCACCCCGTGGGCTTCGGCTATGCCTATATCAAAAAATCTATCTGCAAACTGTGTTGCAAAATGTTCAAGTCCTGTGCCGTCTGTCATTGCGGCGGTAACGGCGCACACCCTTTTATCCTGTTGTGCTAAAGCACACATTTGTCTGCCAAATACTGCCGAAAAACTGTCATTTATCGGTTTTTCATAGCGTTTTGTAGTGTCAAACGGTGGTACTCCATGGTAAAGGTCGGGGTTTTCTTCAGAAAAACTATACCCTTTCCCCTTAACCGTTTTGAGGTGCACCACCACGGGACATGCCATCTTTTTTGCCTCTTTAAAAAGCTGTGTGACCATAGGCAAATCGTTTCCATCGGCAGGGCCAAGATATTTAAACCCAAACAGCTCAAAAATTGTCTCTTTAAGCAAAGTGGTGCGAAGGCGTGCTTTGAGAGCAGAAATCAGAGAGATAAGCTTTTTTCCGCCCGGCACCTTGGAAAGTGCCGATTTTACAGATCCCTTCAGACGCAAATAACGCGGCTTTACCCTTATCTCTGAAAGTCGCTTTGCCAGTGCTCCGATATTTCTGCTTATCGACATATCGTTGTCGTTTAACACAACTATTATGGGCAATCCCGAGCTTCCTGCATCGTTTAGAGCCTCATACGCCATCCCACCTGTCAAGGCACCATCGCCGATCACGGCCACGCAATGGCCTTGCTTTCCCATGAGTGCATTGGCTCTCGCCATGCCGAGTACAGCTGAAATTGAGTTAGATGCATGCCCTGACACAAAACAGTCGTGCTCACTTTCGCTCGGCCTTAAAAATCCGCTTATTCCGCCGAAAGATCTGATACCGGGGAAATTGCTCGCCCTACCGCTTAGCATCTTGTGCACATAACACTGATGCCCAACATCATACATAAGACTGTCTTTAGGCGAGTCAAAAACCAACATTGTCGCTACGCTTATTTCCACAATGCCAAGGTTTGACGCCAAATGTCCACCTGTTTTTGAAATGCTCTCTATTAAAAATTGCCTCGCCTGTTCACAAAGTACTTGTAATTCGCTTTGCGAAAGGTCTCTGAGGTTTTCGGTATTTTGCGCTTTATTTAAATAAGGAAATTGTTCCATTTACTATCCCCTAATCAATATTATAACATAAAGTGAATAAATATCAAGTGCAATGTACAATAATTGTCAATTTTCTCTTGAACAACCCCACAATGCAAGCTGCGCTTGAAAGTCTGCATTTTTAAACACAGCTAAAGCCGATATTGCGGCAGAGGTGAGCGCCTCAATTTGCAGATTGCACTGTTCCAGTCCAAGTAAAGTGACAAATGTTGTTTTGCCCTGCTGTGTATCGCTGCCGATAGGTTTGCCCAATTTATCTCCGCTTCCGATGATATCTAAAACATCATCTCGCATTTGAAAAGCCATGCCAAGACAAAGGGCGTATTTCTGTGCCGCCTCAATTTGCTCTTTGCTTGCACCACCCAAAATGCATCCGGAGACGCAGGCCGCTTCGATGAGCTTTGCCGTTTTCAGCTCAACCATTCGATGATGAAGCATCTGTGGCACTTCACTTTGCTTTTCAAGAGCAAGGTCTATAATTTGCCCGCCCACCATTCCGTATGCACCGGCACAGCGTGCAATATGACCTGCCGCATACATTGCACGCTCGGGCGAGATTTCGGTTGCCGAAAGCATGACTTCATATGCCCGGTTGAGCAGTGCATCACCTGTCAGCACCGCTGTGGCATAATCAAACGCCTTATGGCAGGAGGGCTTGCCTCTGCGCATATCGTCATCGTCCATACATGGTAAATCGTCATGCACCAAGGAATATGCATGAATCATCTCAACGGCCGAGGCAAAAGCAAGCGCACCGTCTGTATTCGGGTTAAAAAGCGAGTAAAAGGACAGCAAAAGAGACCCTCTCAGCCGTTTTCCGCCTTCGAGAGTGCTATATCTGCATGCATCAAAAAGCACACTCTGCGGCAATCGTTGCTGTGGTAAATAGCCATCAAGAGCTTGCTCGATTTCTTCAGCATATTGTTTGAGTTGAGCAAAAAAGTCCATTATTCACCTTTAACAAAGTCGGTTTGCTCGGGTCCCTGTGCATTTGCAAGCAAAAGACGCAATTTTTGCTCTGCAACATCAAGGGTTTGATTGCATTTTCGCACAAGCAATGTTCCCTCTTCAAAGGCTTTAAGGCTTGCATCAAGCGACATATCGCCTTTTTCCAGTGCTATGACAATTTCCTCAATGCGTTTTATCGCCGTTTCAAATGAAATTTTTTCGTTTTTTGCAGGCATATTAATTCTCCTCACTGTCGGGCTTTTTGCCCGAGGTTTTGACGGTTTTTGTCGCTTTGGCGGTTTGCACTGTGCAGTTTGCCACACCGTCGGCAAAGCGGACATCTATGTTATCGCCTTTTTTGAGCGTTTTTACGCTGTTTGTTACACTTCCCTCTTTGGACACTGCGGCATATCCTCTCGTCAGCACTTTTAGCGGACTCATAGCGTCAAGTGAGGCCGACAAGGTGACAAATCGCTCTTTCATGGACATAAGTTTAAGTGATGCCGAGCTGTCAAGTCGCTGTTTAAAGAGGTCAAGTAACATCCTTTGGTTGTCAATATATCCATAAGGGCTTTTTAGTACCGCTTTGTCACTCAAAGTTTCAAGGGCAATTTTTCTTTGCTCTATCGACCCGCCGGCCGCACGTGTCATTCTGTCAAGACTTGTTTCAAGATATCCTAAAACCTGGGCAACATCACGGACAGCAAGCTCGGCGGCATTTGACGGGGTTGACGCCCGCTTGTCGGCAACATAATCGGAAATGGTGATATCGGGCTCGTGTCCGACTGCTGAAATAACCGGTATCTTGCTGGCAAAAATCGCACGAGCCACAATTTCCTCGTTGAAAGCCCACAAATCCTCTATAGACCCGCCACCTCTGCCTGTGATGATAACATCTGCAAGCTCATATTTGTTGACATAGTCTATCATTGCAGAAACTTCCTGCGCCGACCCGTCCCCTTGCACCTTTACAGGGCAGACAAGCACCTCGCAAGCCGGATATCGACTGCCCAATATTCGTATCATATCGGAAACGGCGGCACCGGTAGGTGAGGTTATTATTGCCACCTTGCTCGGAAACAGGGGCAATTTTTTCTTGTGCTCGGGTGCAAACAGTCCCTCTTTGCTCAGTTTCTCTTTGAGCTGTTCAAATGCGACATAAAGCTCTCCGACACCGTCGGGCGTCATCGAGTTTGCATATATTTGATATTGTCCGCTCTTTGGAAAGGAGCTTATTCTACCGCCCACAATAACCTTCATACCGCTTTCCGGTCTAAAGCGCAATCGGGACGATTCCCCTCTGAACATTACCGCGGAAATAACCGCTCCATCATCTTTTAAGGTGAAATAATGATGTCCGGAGGAGTGTATTTTATAGTTTGAAAGCTCTCCCGATACCATCACCTTTGAAAGTACCGCATCTCCGTCGAGTAGCATTTTTATGTAGTTTGAAAGTCCTGTCACACTCATCGGTGAGTTTTGCATGTCTATCCTCCCAACTATTCATCGCTAAATGCGGCAAGTACAGCCGCACCAAGTCCGTTGTCTCCGCAAAATTGCTTTGTGGCGAAAAATACATTTTCGCTGTTCATTGCATCTCGTATAATTGAACAGGCACTGACACCGCCCGAAAAAAGCACCGGCAAATTGCCGTACTTTTGCCGTGCCCATTTTGTAGCATCACAAACTGCCCTTGTCACAGAAGCCAGCACAAAGGCGCAAACTTCACTCTGCTCGCAGCCATCGGCAATTTTGGCACGGAATTTATTTTCCATGCCCGACAGCGAGAAATAGCCTTCATTTTGCTTGACTGTAAAGCTATCTATCTTTACTGCTTTAAGTGCCGATTGCTCGACATACGGCCCTGCCGGAAATGGCATATTAAAGGCGACTCCCGCCCTGTCTATCAACTGACCTGCCGAAATGTCGCTTGTGCCACCTATTATTTCTGCTTTTATTATATTGTCCTCACTCGGCGATACATACAAAAGCTCGGTTGTGCCACCGGAAAGATGCCACGCCAAAAAATCGCCCTTTAATATATCAAGTTTACCTACCGAAAAGGCCGCCGATGCAATATGTCCTTGCTGATGCGAAAAGGCATAAAACGGCACTTTCACTGCTGTCGCCATGCTCTTTCCGAAATTATGCCCTGCCAGAAAGCAAGGCATATAAGAGTTCTCTATTGCCCGTGGTCTGTCGGAGCATGAAATTGCAGTCACCGACGCATCTACATCGCAAAACAGTTCATCTATTATATCGGGAAGTTGTTTTACATGCTGAAAAAGGGCATCGCTCTGTCTCAGCCCCAAGCTTCCTTCCGGCACGGTTAGCAACCGGCCACAGCTTTTGTAAAAGCCGCTTTTGGGGTCGTAAAGTGCCGCCGATGTCCTGTAATTGCTGGTGTCTATGCCCAAAATCATGCCTTTGTCCCGTCCGAAATCTCCTTTTTGGTAAATGCACCGATTATTCCGTTAACAAAGCTTGCCGCCTCCGGGCTGTCATATTTCTTTGCAAGTTCAAGCGCTTCATTTACCGATGCCCCGACCGGTATTTGCATATATAAAGTTTCATACATGCAAAGGCGAATAATACATTTCGATATGTTCGAAATCCTACCAACAGACCAGCCGGCAGAGTATTTTTCTATGTAAGAGTCAAGCTCCGGCCCGTGCTCCAACACCCCTTTAACAGCCGCATTTATGTACTTTAGCTGGCTTTTCGCCGGCATTTCGTTATACAGTTCATATTCCTCGGACAGTGAACTGAAGGATTGCTCTGACAGTCGTTCATCTAAAAGCTGTTGCCCCTTTGTTCCGAGATAATCTCCGGAAAATATAAGGTGGAGCACAAACTCCCTCGCCTGCCTTCTATTCATCTTTATCTCCATTCCGCCGTAAAAACGGCACTAAATCGTCATTTTTTGGAATAATTATTTCTTCTCAGTATATTATACACAAAAAAAAGGAAAAAGCAAATTAAAAACGCAAATTTTAGCGCTAAAATTCAATAATTATTGCGTATTTTGTATTTTTGTGTTAATATAATATTATCTAAAGATGAAAAGGTGATATTATGCCAATTTCCAGTTATAAAAGCGGAGAGCATGATTTAAGTTACACACAAAACCGAGAGCTCAGCTGGCTGAGCTTTAATGCTCGTGTTTTAGAGGAAGCGGCAGATCCTACTGTACCGCTTATCGAACGACTGCGCTACATTTCCATCTTCACCAGCAATCTTGATGAGTTTTTCATGGTCAGGGTAGGCAGTCTATTTGATTTGTCTGTCGTTTTCCCAAACGTCCCCGAAAATAAAAGCGGAAAGACCCCTTCGCAACAGCTTGATATGATTTTTGAGGCGGTTGCGCCTCTTATCAATTATCGTGATGTGCTTTATTCAAGCCTTCTTCCCTTGCTCTCTCAGAGTGGCATTAAGGACTATGCTTATGAGGAGCTGTCCTCCGAGGACAGGCAATATGTTCAGGACTATTATAGCCGACATATTAAGCCACTTTTGTCACCGCAGATTATTGACCGCAGTCATCCTTTTCCCCATTTAAAAAACAAGGCGCTTTATGTCGCCGCCATTGTCGCTTCTACCGGCAAAGAGCGACTTGCCATCGTCGGAGTGCCCGACCCGGTGCCTCCAATTATTCGTCTGCCCGGTCAACTTTGCGGATTTGTACGCACCGAAACGGTTTTGGCGGCAAATATGGCCAAGCTGTTTAAGTCATTCACCATATCGGAGCAGTCTGTAATATCTGTTACACGCAATGCCGACATCAGTTACGATGATGATAAATTCGGCGAGGCCGACCCCGATTTCCGTGTACACATGTCAAAACTGCTCAAAAAGCGTGACCGTTTGGCTCCTGTGCGTCTTGAAATGCAAAGTGAGGCCCCTTCCCTTCGCACTATGCTTCTCAAAAAGCTCAATTTACAAGCAAAGCAGGCTTACACCTGTAAATGCCCGCTCACCTTGGGTTGGGCATACTCTCTCGACCAATGTGGGGCACACCTTTATAACACTCCGTATACCCCTGTTTTTCCCAGCGAACTTTCTACAGAACTTCCCATGTGGGAGCAGGTGCAGGCACGTGATGTACTGCTCTTTTATCCATACCACTCCATTTCACCATTTTTAACCCTGCTAAAGGAGTCGGCAAGCGACCCACGGGTGCAGTCTATAAAAATCACCATCTATCGACTTGCAAAAAACTCAGCCGTTGTCAAGCATCTTTGCGATGCCGCCGCAAACGGCAAGCAAGTGACCGTTATGATGGAGCTCAGAGCACGTTTTGACGAGCGTGGCAACATCGAATGGGCAGAAAGCCTTGAACAGGCAGGGTGTAATATCATATACGGCCCGGAGAATTTCAAATGCCACTCCAAAATATGCCTTATAACAAGAAGTGAGAAAAACGGATTTTCCCATATTGTACAGGTGGGCACGGGCAATTATAACGAAAAAACCGCCGAGCTTTACACCGATTTCAGCCTGATGACGGCAAATCCCGAGCTTGCTGAGGATGCCATCAGCTTTTTCCAAAACATGATGGTGGACAATCTGTACGGAGTATACACAAAGCTTCTCGTTGCGCCGGTTGATATGAAAGACAATATTATGAATCTTATTGACCGAGAAATAGCCAAAGGTGTCGATGGGTATATCAGTATAAAGGTCAACTCGGTCACCGAACGCCAGCTTATTGACAAGCTGTGCGAAGCCTCGTGCGCCGGCGTACAAATCAAGCTGATTATCAGAGGTATTTGCTGTCTTGTGCCCGGTATACCCGAAAAAACCGAAAATATCACGGTAATTAGCATTGTAGGGCGATTTTTGGAGCATTCACGTGTTTACTGCTTTGGAAAGGGCGAAGATCGTGAGGTTTTCATCTCCTCTGCCGATATTATGACACGAAACCAAACCCGTCGTGTAGAAATTGCCTGTCCAATTTTGGACAGTGGCATTGCAGACTGGATGTGCGAGTATTTTGACACTTTACTCTCCGACAATGTCAAAGCTCGCAGGCTTTTGCAAAATGGCTCGTATGTGCCTATTGGCGGAACAAAGCCTCCTTTTAACTCACAGGATCATTATTTTAGCAATGTACCTGTCTTTGCTCGCAATCTGCCCGGTGCAAAGCAATCGATTACCGGTAAAGCCAAAAGCTTTTTAGACAGATTTAAAAAGTAGTCCTGCGCTGTACAGAGCATTGCAAACAAATTTTAGGGGAAATTTGTTGGGGGTATCATTAAGATGAGGTTTAAAAATGACAGATAAATTAAAGAACTTTCTTGATGCGGACAACAGGTTAACCACCTTTCCTGCCAAGAGGAAGATGAAATTATATGCTTTAATTTATTTGGCCTCCAAGCTTGAAAAGGGCAAAAAGTACACCGAAAAAGAGTTTAACCAAAAGCTTAATGAATGGCATATTTTTTCAGACCCCGCCACCCTTCGCAGAGAGCTCTATAACAATAAATTTATCGACAGAGATGCATTTGGCAACCTGTATTGGCTTGAGGAGGTTCAACCGACCATCGAGCAATTGGGGTTAGTCTAAATACGCCCTAAAGATAAAATAAAGAAAACCGCTGTGCCAATTTCGGCTACAGCGGTTTTTGTATTTATTCACCAAGCAGTACATCGGCAAGGGTTTGAGCGAAAATTTCTGCCGCTAAAATAGCTTCGGTCAAGTTATTTCCGTTTGAACCCACTTCAAGCAGCATACTTCCCGGAGTTGCATGCTGATTAAAGCGCTCCTTTCGAATGCTCATCGGCCGCATTATACCGGGGTAACTCTCATTTAAATGGCTGTGCAGCTGCATCTGAAAGGACAGATTGTTCCACCAATCGTCATGGCTTAGCCCGCCCTCATTTGTCCCTGCGACAAACATCAGCTGTGCACTATTTTCCCCTTCCACCTCGGCATGGGTTTTGTAAGTCACACCGTCCGACTCTATCGCATCACGATGGACATCTATAACAATTTTTATGCTCGGATATTTTTCGAGATAATATTCGATATCGTCAAGCGCTCGGTCATAGCTTCCGCTGTACTTTGGATAATCGTTCAGTGTTGTAGAGTGCACGGTGGAAATGCCACGCTCATTTAAATGCTCGGCTATTTGACTTCCAATGTAAATCATGTTATAGTCATCATCGGTTGTGCGGTAATAATCGCTTTCCTCG
The DNA here is from genome assembly GCA_964367895.1 of uncultured Oscillospiraceae bacterium. Taxonomy (GTDB): domain Bacteria; phylum Bacillota; class Clostridia; order Oscillospirales; family Butyricicoccaceae; genus CAYJAS01. Next base: position 55,616 of record CAYJAS010000001.1, read on the forward strand.
TATAAATTGCCGTCATCCTGCTCATATGACTCCGTTCCGTGGGTATGCATAATCAATATTTGCGGGCCGTCGTCGTCAAGTTCAAACGGAAAGGGTTCGCTAAGCAGTTTTGAAGTGTCTATATCATATTCGGTGTTGTTTTTAAAACTGACCTGACCGTTTGGCGCAACATGCTCACCTTTTGTATCTGAGATAGCCACTATATCGCTGTTATTGTTGTATTTTTCCTCTACCATATCGGCAAAAGGCGGTGCGCTTTCAATTAGCATCTCCTCTTCACTTGCTACCTGCTCGACCGCTTGACTGTCTGTCTGCACTTGCGATGCAGTGCTGTCTCCCTCCGGCGTTTGTTGCAAATGCTCCGGGAGCGGCTGTTCGGTTACCGTACCGGTCATTACAAACTCTAGTAGCACCTCGCTTATCTGCTCATTTTGTGCAGCTTCTTTAATTTTCTCCTCCAGCGCATGTGCTCCGCCCGAATAGAGCGCAGTTGCCATTAACAGGCATATTGACATAGCGACAATAGGGATCATCACATATCCCTGTCGCCCGGCTCTTTTTCGTTTTTTGCTCATTTTAGACATAGCTTCACCTTCCTGTGTAGGGTGACGGAATTTGAACCCGCATCGGTTTTAACAGGCGTTTTTGCGCCCATACTGCTTCAAATCCCGTCACCCTAAGCATATGCCTTTTTGCCGTTTGTTATGCCAAATACTGCTCCATTTCGGTCAGGGGCATGTCACCCTGCAGTGCCAAGTTTATCGCAAATCCGATTGTTTTTGCGCACTTGGTGGTTAATGCGTCAATATCCTTTGGTGTGACTAACATTTCCCTGAGCTCTTTGGGCGCTTTTTCGCTTGTGTACTCGGCAAGAAGTGATCCCCCGTCTACCACCGTGGGCACACCTATCGCCACTACCGGCACTCCTAAACTTTGCTTGCTTAGCTCTCTGCGTGCATTATATGCTCCGCTACCCGGCGCTATGCCTGTGTCGTTGATCTGAAAGGTTGAACAAAGCCTACTCGGGTCCTGTGCGGCAAGGGCATCTATGGCTACTATTGCCGCCGGATTTACCATTGCGCAAACGCCACGCACAATATCAGCCGTTTCAACCCCTGTTTCGGCAAGCACGCCCGAGGCAATGGCGCACACCGAGCGCATCTGTCCGAATTGTTCGGGCATTGCCTCTATCAAATGCCGTGTGACAATAACGCTTTCTACTGCAAGTGGCCCAAGCCTGTCCGGAGTTATCGCGCGATTTCCAAGCCCAACTACAAGCACATCACCACCTGCCGGTAGCAGTGGCCTTAGCAGCTGCGCCAGCACTTTTGCCGCTGGCATTATCCAGTCGCTGCCAAGCATACTGCCACTCATAGCCGCCGTTTTGTACACCCCTTGTGCCTTGCCCATCAAGCTTGCACCATGCTCGTTAATAATCTTAACTTCGGTTATCTCTATCTCCCCTTCGTTGTGCTTTGTCAGCTCTATCCCCTCTGAACTCTCCTTTGTTTCCAGCAAGCTGTGGCTCTCTATTGCCAAATCTGTTCTGTTCTGATGCATATATTTTACCGCCATTTCATGTAGTTTATAATTATTTTTACCCAAACTATTAAAATATGCAAAATAGTTCTTGCATTTTGCTTATTTTTCTGATAGAATAACTCTGCTACAAATCTGTCGATAAGGAGGTCGGGATAGTGCCTAATATTAAATCTGCAAAAAAGCGCGTACTTGTTTCTAAAGTTCGCAACGCTCGCAATCGTGCGATGAAAACTGCATTGAGAACCAATATCAAGAAGTTTGACACTGCCGTCGCTGTCGGCGGAGATCAAGTTACTGCAGCTTATACTGAAGCCATTAAAGGTCTTGATAAGGCTGTTGCCAAGGGTATCATGCACAAAAATACTGCTGCACGCAAAAAGAGCCAAATCACCAAAAAGCTCAACGCTGCAAACTAATTTTTGTTATTTTATACAGGAAAAGCACCAAATGTGGTGCTTTTTTTGCGTCTTTTTGAATACTATTTCATTGTGAGATGCAATTATTCTTCAGTTGTATATTTTGTATAGTTTGCATAAAAAATATTACTTTACAGTTTTGAGGTAATATGTTCTTGGTTTATCATTGTGAAATATTTTTGGCTTAGCGTGTAATATTGGCTGTTTTTTTCGGAAATTTTATTTTGCACTGAAAATATTTCCGTGTTATTGCATTGTGTTAATTATGCATTTACAAATTGTTCATTTTGTGATAAACTTTTAGTAATAGTTCACAGGTTTTGAGCTGTTGATGCGCATGCTATCGGTAATTTTCGCCCGTTTTACGATAGCATGTCAAAATTTTAAGGAGGAAAACTTATGGAAAACATCACACCCGGTGGAACGCCTAATCAACCACCAAAATCAACCCCGAAGAAAAAACCCTCTGTTTCGCTTTCGCTTATTCCCATAATTCTAACGATCATTGCCCTATTCTATTGCATCGTTGTTATAGGAACCGACGTTCACATCCCACTGCTATTCGGTGCCGGAGTGACCGGACTTATCGCCATTTTGGTGCTCGGCTACAAATGGGCAGACCTTGAAAAGGGCGTTATCGAGTCAATCAGCAGCGTTATGCAAGCTATACTTATTCTCGCCGTAGTTGGCGCACTTATCGGTACATGGATACTGGGCGGTATCGTTCCGACACTTATTTATTACGGCCTGCAAATACTTTCGCCGACCTTCTTCCTGGTTGCCGCCGTTCTTCTTTCGAGCGTTGTAGCACTTGCTACCGGTAGTTCTTGGACAACTGCGGGTACTGTCGGTGTCGCTCTTATCGGTGTTGCACAAGGCCTTGGCATCCCTGTCGGCTTGGCCGCCGGTGCCGTTATATCGGGTGCATACTTTGGCGATAAGCTGTCGCCGCTATCCGATACAACCAACCTCGCTCCTGCGGTTGCAGGCTCCAACCTTTTTGATCACATTAAGCACATGCTTTACACAACATCGATTTCATACGGTATCACCCTTGTGATATTCACCGTTATCGGTTTTGGTTTTGCAAGTCAAGAGATTGACCAAACGGCTTTGCAAGAGATGCTTTCTGCTATCAGCTCAAACTATAATGTCACCCCCGTTCTGTTGCTTGCTCCCGTTATAGTCATCGCAATGGTTGCTCTTAAGATTCCCGCACTGCCCGGCCTTACCGTCGGCGTGTTGCTCGGCGCAATTTGTGCCGTAGTATTCCAAGGCGGCGGCTCAAGCTTTAATGAGCTTATGGGCTCTGCGCTTGATGCAATGCAATACGGTGTCAGCTCGGCAACCGGACATGAAATGGTCGATGAACTTCTGTCAGGTGGCGGCATTCAAGACATGATGTGGACAATTTCACTCATTATGTGTGCTATGACCTTTGGCGGTATACTTGAAGAAACCGGAATGCTGGAATCAATCGCCGCCGCTTCCCTTTCACTTGCAAAGAGAACCGGCTCGCTCATATTGATAACGGCAATTTCCTGCCTCGTTGTCAACATTCTCTCGGGTGACCAGTATCTCGGTATTGCACTGCCCGGTAAGATGTACAAGGCCGAGTACAAAAAACGCGGACTTGCACCTCGAAACCTCTCCCGTGTACTTGAAGACTCGGGTACAGTTACCTCGGCTCTTGTGCCGTGGAACACCTGCGGCGCGGCTATGTCCACCTTCCTCGGCGTTCCGACCGTGGCATATCTGCCGTATGCCTTCTTCAATCTTCTCAGCCCGATTGTTTCTGTTGTGGCCGGCTACACCGGTTTCACCATTATGAAACTTGAAGATGACCCGTCTGCAGCCGAGTATACCGGCAAAAAACCAAAAGCAAAAGCTAACGCAGGCGACTAACACTTAATGCTTACATAAAGAACCTACCGCAATTAAATTGCGGTAGGTTCTTTTAATTCTAAGCGAGTAAAAAAAGATACATCTTAAAAAATATTGCACAAAAAACCAACAAAATGTAGGGTCGAGTCTTGACTCGACCGTTGCAAATTAGTTAACAATATGCACTTATACAATGTTGCGGAACGGTCAAGACCGTTCCCTACAACCGATGTTTATGAAAATATCGATATATGATTTGCAATAGCTTTTTTGACACGCTAAAAAAACCGCCCTTTCGGGCGGTTTTTTATTATGAAAATTACTTTTTGCGTGTAGCTACAAAACGCTCGATACGCTCCATTGCGATTTTGAGTTGCTCCATCGAATATGCATATGAAATACGCACATGGTTTGCACCGCAATCGCCAAATGCATCACCGGGTACAACTGCCAACTCTTGCTCTTTAAGCAAAGTTTCGACAAAATCTCCGCCGTCTTTTGCGAACATTGAAACGTCGGGGAATATGTAGAAGGCACCTTCCGGCTCAAAGCAGTCAAATCCGAGCTCAAGCAGGCGCTTATAGAGGAATTTGCGACGCTCATTATACTCGTCACGCATTCTCTTAATATCATCTGCTCCATGCTGAAGCGCTTGGATAGAAGCGTACTGTGCCGGGGTCGAAGCGCACATCAGCGCATACTGATGCAGGCGTGCAATGTAGAGCATGAGCTCTTTGGGGCCACAGCAGTATCCCATACGCCAGCCTGTCATGGCAAATGCCTTGGAGAAGCCGCTGACGACGATTGTACGATCCCACATGCCGGGAAGTGCGGCAAATGAAGTGTGTTTAAATCCATAAGTCAGCTCGGCATAAATTTCGTCCGAAATGACCACAATATTTGTGTCTTTGATGACTTCGGCAATGGCCTCAAGCTCGCTCTTGGTCATTACTCCGCCGGTCGGGTTGTTGGGGTAAGACAAAAGCAGAAGCTTTGTCTTGGGAGTAATAGCCTTTTTAAGGTCTTCAGGCATCAGCTTAAAGCTATTTTCCTTTGTGGTCTTAAGGGCGACAGGTTTTGCGCCTGTGACTGCTGTCAGCGGTGAGTAGCAGACAAAGGCCGGCTCGGGGATCAAAAACTCATCGCCCGGCTCCAAAAATGCGCGAATACACAGGTCAATAGCTTCAGAACCGCCAACCGTCACAACTACTTCGCTGTCATAGTCGTATGAAATATCGAAGGAGCGCTCAAGATATTTGGAAATCTCTTTACGCAAGGTGATAAGGCCTGCATTTGCGGTGTACTGAGTTTTACCATCAAGCAGTGACTGCACACCGGCGTCCAAAATATGTTTCGGGGTAATAAAGTCGGGCTCTCCTACACCGAGTGAAATGGCGTTGGGCATTGTTTCGGCGATGCCGAAATACTTGCGTATGCCGGACGGTTTAATGTCGGCTACAATTGGGTTTACTACTTTTTTGTAATCAATCATCTTTTTGCTACCTCCAAAATATTAACTTTATAAATAATGTATATTCCTTAGATGGTGTTTACATAGGTATCACAATAATATACACCACCCAAAACAGTATATCACTGAAATTGTGCTCACGCAATAGGAAAATTGCAAAATACAATAAAAATCGCCCTTCGAATTGCTCCGAAGGGCGACTTACTTGTGTTGCTGTTAATTTCTATGCTACAAGCTATTAATATTTCTTCCTCGGGGCATAATGTGTGTGCAGTAAGTGATGGGCCTTGCCATGTCCCGGACCCTCTGTCAAGTAGGTTGAATAAACCTCTTTGACAATCGGATTTTCATGGCTCTTACGCAGTTTCATATCTGCATCTTCTTTGTAAAGACCCTTTGCGCGCTGTGCACGAACATTCATATTGTTGCGAACTTGGCTGTGGACAATGGGTTGTCCGCCGCCGTTTACGCAACCGCCCGGGCAAGCCATAATCTCAATGAAGTGATAATTCTTCTCGCCCGCTTTGACTTGCTCCAGCACTTTTCTTGCATTAATTGTACCCGAAACGACGGCAACATTTACATCAATATCGCCAACCTTAACGGTTGCTTCTTTGATGCCCTCAGTTCCTCTGACTGCTGTAAAGTCAAGAGCTTTAAGCTCCTCACCTGTTACAACTTCGTAAACGGTACGCAGAGCAGCTTCCATAACACCGCCGGTTGCGCCGAAGATGTGAGCTGCGCCGGAAGCTACGCCGAACATCGGATCAAAGGTCTCGGTCTCGGGTAGGCTTTCAAACATGATTCCCGCACGGCGAACCATACGTGCAAACTCACGGGTAGTGATTGTGATATCAACATCGGGAAGATTGTTTACAGCTGCATGCTCAGGGCGAATAACCTCAAACTTTTTAGCTGTGCAAGGCATTACGGTGACAACTACGATGTCCTCCGGCTTGATGCCCATTTTTTCAGCATAATAGCTCTTCATTAGTGCGCCGAACATCTGCTGAGGTGACTTAGCCGAGCTGAGGTTGGGAATAAACTCGGGGAAATTGTACTCGCAGAACTTGACCCAGCCCGGTGAGCACGAGGTGATGAGCGGTAAAACGCCGTTCTTTGTAAGGCGCTCAATAAACTCGGTACCCTCTTCCATGATGGTGAAGTCGGCGGCGGTATCTACATCAAATACTCCGTCAAATCCCATACGGCGCAGGGCTGCCGCCATCTTCCCTTCTGTGTTTTCGCCCATGGGGTAGCCAAACTCTTCGCCCACTTGCACACGCACCGACGGTGCAGTACCAACAACAACATGCTTTGTAGGATCGTTGAGTGCCGCCCATACGCGGTCTGTATCGTCTTTTTCACGAAGTGCACCGGTCGGGCACACCACCGCACATTGTCCGCACGAGATACATGCTGTCTTTTCAAGGGGCATGTCAAATGCAGGTGCGATATGTGTGTCATATCCACGCTCATTTGCGCCGATTACCGCACATCCTTGGTTGTACTTACATGCTGCAACACAGCGACGGCACAGAATGCACTTGCTGTTGTCACGAACGAGCACCGGATTTACATCTACGATGCCACCCTTGTCGCCGTGTCCGTCATATTTATATTCGTCGCAACCGTACTCTTTAGACAGTTGCTGAAGCTCACAGGTGCCACTGCGCACGCAGGAGAGGCAGTCTTTTCTGTGGTTTGACATAATCAGTTCAAGTGTGGTTTTGCGAGCCTTGCGAAGCTCAGGTGTGTTTGTAAACACCTCCATAAGCGTTTCTTCGCCTGTTTTGGGGTCTTTGCGGGGAGGTTCTACCGGATATACACAAGCGGCGGCATAAGAGCGTGCGCCCTTGACTTCGCAAAGGCAAACACGGCAAGCGCCGATAGCATTGATTTTTTTAAGGTAGCAAAGGGTCGGGATTTCGACATGCGCAAGGCGTGCTGCCTCGAGAATTGTCGAGCCGGCCGGTGCTTCGACTACCATACCGTTTACTTTTAGTTTAACTGTATCCATCTTGTTCTCCTTTCGGCCTTACTGCTTGACAATTGCCGCAAACTTGCAGGTTTCAACGCAAGCGCCGCACTTGATGCATTTTATAGGATCTATAACATGTTTCTCTTTTACCTTGCCCACAATTGCGTTTACCGGGCACTTACGTGAGCAAGCGGTACAGCCTATGCACTTGTCGGCAATGATGCTGTAGCCGATAAGGTCTTTACAGACGGCGGCCGGGCATTTTTTGTCGACGATATGTGCAACATACTCGTCACGGAAATAACGCATTGTCGAAAGCACGGGGTTTGGTGCGGTTTGTCCGAGGCCGCAAAGCGAGTTTGCTTTAATATAATGGCAAAGCTCTTCAAGCTTGTCAAGGTCGACCATCTCACCATTGCCCGAAGTGATTTTCTCAAGAAGTTCAAGCAGGCGCTTTGTGCCTACACGGCAAGCGGTACATTTTCCGCAGCTCTCTTCAACCGTGAAGTCAAGGAAGAACTTTGCGATATCGACCATGCAGGTGTCCTCATCCATAACGATAAGACCACCAGAGCCCATCATTGAACCGATGGCAAGCAGGTTGTCATAGTCAATCGGAGTGTCGATAAGCTCTGCGGGGATACAGCCGCCCGACGGGCCGCCGGTCTGTGCCGCTTTGAACTTTTTACCGTCGGGAATACCGCCACCGATTTCCTCGATGATTTCACGCAGTGTTGTTCCCATCGGAACTTCGACAAGTCCTGTATTGGTAATCTTTCCGACAAGGGCAAAAACCTTTGTTCCCTTGCTCTTTTCGGTTCCCATAGCGGCAAACCACTCGGGTCCGTTTACAAAGATTTGCGGTATATTAGCATATGTTTCAACATTGTTGAGAACGGTCGGCTTGCCAAACAAGCCCTTGACCGCCGGGAATGGCGGACGGACGCGCGGCTCACCTCTGTTGCCCTCGATAGAGGTCATCAGAGCGGTTTCCTCACCGCAGACAAAGGCGCCTGCGCCGAAACGCATTTCCATGTCAAAGTCAAATCCGCTTCCGAAGATGTCCTTGCCCAAAAATCCGTATTCTCTGGCTTGCTCAATGGCAATTCCAAGACGGTGAATTGCAATGGGGTATTCTGCACGAACATAAACATATCCGTGACTTGCTCCGATTGCATAACCGGCAATAATCATAGCCTCGATAAGGGCATGGGGGTCACCTTCGAGCACGCTACGATCCATAAATGCACCGGGGTCACCTTCGTCGGCATTACATGCGACATATTTAACCGGGCCGGGTGAGTTGGCCGCAAAGCGCCATTTAAGTCCGGTCGGGAAGCCTGCACCGCCACGACCACGAAGGCCTGACTTTAGCAGTGTTTCAATAACATCTTCCGGCTTCATTTCGGTAAGTACACGGCCAAGTGCCTCATAACCGTCAACAGCGATATACTCCTCGATATTCTCGGGGTTTATAACACCACAGTTGCGCAGTGCAATACGCTTTTGTTTTTCGTAAAACTTTGTGTCATTAAGGCTTCTGATATTGTTATCATCAATCACTGTCTCTTTGTACAGCAGACGCTTAACAATACGGCCTTTTACAAGATGCTCGGAAACGATTTCCGAAATATCCTCTTTTGTGACATTTGAGTAGAAACATCCCTCGGGATAAACTATCATTATCGGGCCGAGTGCACAAAGTCCGAAGCAGCCTGTTTTGACTACCTTAACTTCTTTATTGAGGTCATTTGCCTCGATTTCCATGTTGAGCAGGTCTATAAGCTGCTCACTGCCCGATGCGGAACATCCTGTGCCTCCGCAGACAAGAATGTGAGAACGGTATAATTCCATTTTTACCTCCTTATTTCGCTGAGCCGACAGTGTATTGGTCAACAACTTGTCCGTTTACGATATGATCGGACATGATTTTCGCCACCTTGTCAGGGCTCATCTGAACGTAGGTTACCTTCTCTTGACCGGGCACATGTACCTCTACAATCGGCTCAAGCTTACATAGTCCGATACAGCCGGTCTGTGTCACCATGACATTGTCAAGGCCACGAGTTTTGGTCTCCTCCAGAAAGGCTGTCAGAACAGGGCGTGCTCCGGCGGCAATTCCGCAGGTAGCCATACCAACCACAATTCTGATATTATCCGGGTTTTCCTGACGCATAATAACGCTGTCTTTTGCTTTTTCTTTAATTGCTCTGAGTTCTGCTAAAGATTTCATTTATAACGCACCTCCGTTAAGTTCTCTTTCATTTTCATTTACAAAGCTCTCAATAAACGCAAGCACATCGGGTGTATCAAGCGGGACGCCGTCAAGCTCCCGTGCAATTTCCAATGTATCAAGCGTAAAGCTCTGCTCCCCCCTCTGACGCCTATATATAAAACGTGTTTCGGGAGTTTGCTGCACCAGCAGCATCATTGTTGCACCCATATCACCGATAGGCAAGCAGTCTACACTGCTTAAATCATATTCGGCGTACAGTTTTGTTCCCTTTCCCTCTGTGCTTTCGATGTCAAACCGTCCGCCGGTCAGCTCTGCCGTCATCTTAAGAAGCGGTATGCCGAGCCCGACCTTTCTGGTCTTTCGACTTGTGGTAAACGGCGAGGTCACATTTTCAAGCATCTCAGCACTCATGCCCGAGCCGTCGTCTGTGACGGTGACTTCAAGCCTGTTGCCGATTTGCCGCTCAAGCATGTCTATTGTTATGCAGCTTGCTCCTGCCGTTATCGAGTTTTGCGCTATGTCGAGGATGTGAAGGGACAACTCATTCATGCTTTGTACTTGTCTACAACCAGTTCGGCTTCTTGCGGGCTGAGCTTTCCGTAAACATCTTCGCCGATGGTGAAGACCGGTGCAAGACCACATGCTCCGATGCATCTTGTAGCTTCGAGCGAGAACAAACCGTCAGGTGTTACGCCGTCAACCTCAATATTGAGCTTGCGTGCGATACGGTCAACAATTTCTCCTGCGCCTTTGACGTAACAAGCGGTACCCATGCAAATAGCTATCGGATATTTGCCTTTGGGGTTAAGCGAGAACTGCGAATAGAATGTCACAACACCGTAAACTTCAGACAGCGAAAGCGCCAGCCCTTCGGCAATCATAATCTGCACCTCTATGGGCAGATATCCGTAAATTTCCTGTGCCTCTTGAAGTACCGGCATTAGTGCGCCCGGGGTCTCCTGATGCTTGGCTATTACAGCCATCAGCTGCTCTTGTTGTTCCTCTGTCCCGGTGAAAGGAACCATTGTCTTCCTTTTTGCCATAAATGTCCTCCTTAGTTATGAAAATCGCATGATAATTTGCGACCTCTTCGCGGGGTCTGATATAGTAAAAAACTTTGTCCGCAAGTATTATACACTATACCGAGGTTTTTTGCTATAGTTTTTTTGCGAAAAATGTTAAATTTTTAACGTTTATTTTTGCTAATGATTGCTAATATTTAATAAATGTATAAATTTTATGTTTAATTTCTAAATTTTGCAATTTTACGGCAAAAAATTGAAAATCCGCCCATTTTTTTCTTTACAAAACTGATGGTATGTGTTACTATATATCACGATGCCCGTATTCTGTGTTTTGGGACAAAGCTTGAGCTTGTCTCGGCAGGTCTTCAGCCCTTTACACGGATACCGGGAAATATTATAACAGGAGGCAAAAACCATGATTCTCAAAGAGAAAAAGACAAATGTAATCGAAACAAACCGTCTGCACGAAACAGACACAGGCTCGCCCGAGGTGCAAGTTGCAATTTTGACAGCACGCATCAATGAGCTTACCGAGCACCTTAAAGTGCACAAAAAGGACAAGCACAGCCAAAGAGGGCTGCTGAAAATGGTCGGCCAACGCCGTAACCTTCTTTCCTATCTTCAGCGCAAAGATATCGAGCGCTATCGTGCACTCATAGCTAAACTCGGACTGCGTAAGTAAACAAAAACATGGGACGCTGCTCGGCAAGCTATTTTTGTAAAGACAAGCAAATGGGGGATTTTATGCTGCGCTTGCGGCATAGCGGACGCTTGCGCTTGTTTGAGCGAAAATGCGGTCGGCAGCGTTTTTGTTTTATTTGATTTTTGTAAAAAAGTACGGTTGCCACTCTTTTAGCAGTTGGACAAGGGCATGAGCTTTTCCTGTTTTTGTCCAAGTGCTAAGAGGTGTACCGCTCTTTTAAATATTGAAAGGTGGATATTATGACACAAATGACATTCCCAAACTACAGAGTCTATGAGATGACTCTGGCCGGCCGACCGCTTAAGGTTGAAATCGGCAAATTGGCCGGACTTGCAAATGGTTCGGCACTGGTCAGCTTCGGCGAAACCACAGTGCTTTGCACCGCAACAATGGCAAAATCACCCCGTGCAGGCATTGACTTTTTCCCGCTCAGCGTTGATTTCGAGGAGAAACTCTACGCTGTCGGCCGTATTCCCGGTAGCTTTATGCGCCGTGAAGGCCGCCCGGGCGAGCGTGCCATTTTGGCCGGTCGTATGATCGACAGACAAATTCGCCCCTTCTTCCCCGATGACATGAGAAACGATGTCAGCGTTACCTGCAACGTTATGAGCGTTGACCCCCAGTACAATGATTCGCCCGAAGTGGCCGCTATGGTCGGTGTTTCAGTGGCACTCTCGGTCTCGGATATCCCTTGGAAAGGGCCTATTGCAGGCATCCAAATGGGCTATGTTGACGGCCAATATGTGCTTTGTCCCAACAGCGAGCAACGCGAAAAAACCACACTCAACCTTACCGTTGCCGCCGGCATGGAAAAGGTTGTAATGATCGAAGCGGGCGCAGACCAATTCCCCGACGATATGATGCTTGTTGCAATCAAAAAATCGCACGAGGAAATTCAAAGACTTTTGACCTTTATCAACGGAATTAAGGCCGAAAACTTTAAAATGCCTGCCGAGTACCCCTCTGTGACACTGGACAAGCAACTCTTTGAGGACATCAAAGCCTATGCGACGGAGGCTGTTAAAAAGGCAATTGACACCGACGATAAAACTGTACGCGATGCAAACCTTGATGTTGTTACCGCAGATGTCAAAGAGCATTTTGCAGAGCAATACGGCGAACTTCTCGAGCAAAATATCGGCGAGTGCATGTACAAGCTCCAAAAGCATGTCGTGCGCCGTATGCTTCTTGATGACGGTAAGCGTGTTGACGGCAGAGGTATGGACGATGTTCGCCCCCTCGCTTCAGAGGTTGGCGTACTTCCCCGCACACATGGCTCGGGTCTTTTCACACGTGGACAAACACAGGTGCTGACCATCTGCACCTTGGGCACTTTGCGTGATGCACAAGCACTTGACACCACCTTCCCCGAGACAGAAAAACGCTATATGCACCACTATAACTTCCCCTCCTACTCGGTCGGTGAAGCTCGTCCGGCACGTAGCCCGGGTCGCCGTGAAATCGGACATGGTGCGCTTGCAGAGCGTGCACTTGAGCCTGTTTTGCCGTCGGTGGACGATTTCCCCTATGCTTATCGCCTTGTTTCCGAAGTTGTTTCTTCAAATGGCTCGACCTCGCAAGGTGCTATTTGCGGTTCGACACTTGCTCTTATGGATGCAGGCGTACCCATTAAAGCACCTGTTGCCGGCATCTCCTGCGGACTTATCACAGAGGGTGACCGTCACATTACCTTTACCGACATCCAAGGCATTGAAGATTTCTTCGGCGACATGGACTTCAAGGTCGGCGGCACCAAAGACGGTATCACCGCAATTCAGGTTGACATCAAAAATGACGGTTTGACCTATCAAATCATCGAGGAAGCATTTGAGAAAACCCGTGTTGCACGCCTTATGATTTTGGACGATGTCATGCTCAAAGCCATTGCACAGCCGAGAGCAGAGCTCAGCCGATATGCACCTAAAATGATTAAAATTATGATCGATCCCGACAAGATTCGTGAGGTTATCGGTAAAGGTGGCAGTGTCATTCAAAAAATCACCGCCGACACCGGCACCAAAATCGACATCGAGGATGACGGAACCATCTGCATTGCCGCTATAAACAGCGAAGACGGTGAGCGTGCAAGGGCTATGATTGAGGGTATCGCCAAAGATCCCGAGATCGGCGATTTCTTTGTCGGCAAGGTCACACGCATCATGAACTTCGGCGCATTTGTCGAGTTTGCACCGGGCAAAGAAGGTCTTATCAGAATGGCTCACCTTGACACAAAATTTGTTGAAAAGGTGGAAGATGTGCTTAAAATCGGTGACGAAACACCTGTTAAGATCATTGAAGTGGATGAAAAAGGCAGAATTAACCTTTCTCGCAAGCAGGCGCTTAAAGAGCTTGCCGAAAAAGGTGAATAATACAGCAAACTAATGGCAAAATAAGGGCGGAGTGCACAACTCCGCCCTTTGACACATTTAAAAAACAATTCGGAGGCAGATAAATATGGTAGAAAAGCGCACGCTGAAAAACGGCGTTAGAATACTCTCGCAGCATCTCCCCCATGTCCGCTCATGCGCTGTCGGTGTTTGGGTAGAGGTTGGCAGTCGCCACGAGTCACCCGAGCAAAACGGCGCTTCTCATTTTATTGAGCACATGCTTTTCAAGGGCACAGACAGCAAAACCGCCGCCCAACTTGCCGAACAATTTGACGCTATAGGTGGACAGGTCAATGCCTTTACAACCAAGGAACATACATGCTATTACGCACGCACACTCGACACAAGCGTGCAGGAGGCTGCGCAACTACTGGCAGACATGTATCTGCGTTCACTTCTCAGCGAGAGTGATGTCGATATGGAGCGTGGCGTTATCAACGAGGAGATTGGCATGTGTGAGGATATGCCGGACGACTTGGTAAACGAGCTACTTTTTGAAGCGGTTTATGGCGAAAGCTCACTTGCCAGACCGATTTTAGGCACAAAAGAAACCCTTGTCGGCTTAAAATCGGCTCAACTAAAGGCTTTCCACAAAAATAATTATGTCCCCGAGAGCACCATTATCTCAATTTGCGGTAGTTTTTCACCCGATGACCTAAGCGCTATTATATCCATGTTTGAGGGTATGGAAATCGCGCCCAAACCGACCTTTGGTGAGGCTATTTATAAGCCTGCATTTATCAGCCGAAAAAAGGATATAGAGCAAAACCATATTATAATCGGGCTTCCGGGAATACCACTCGGCTCACAGCAACGCTTTGACATGCAAGTTTTTTCAAATATACTCGGTGGCGGCATGTCTTCAAGGCTTTTTCAGCGTGTTCGTGAACAAAGCGGACTGTGCTACAGTATTTACAGTTTTTGCACCATGTACAGCGGAACAGGCCTTTTTGGGATATACACAGCCCTTGGCAAAAGTACCGAACAAAAAGCGCTTGAGCTTATACACGAGGAGCTTGTCAAGTTTATAAAAGATGGCCCAAAAGCCGATGAACTTGACAGGGCAAAACAGCAGCTTAAGTCCAATATTTTAATGGGTATGGAGAGCACTATTTCTCGCATGAACAGCATGGCTCGCAATGAGATGGTTTACGGCAAACATATCAGCGAGGAAGACATGGTAAGCGGTGTTGAGTGCATCACCTCAGACAGCATTGTCCAGCTTGCCCGTCAAACCCTCGACTTTTCTCAGCTTTCCATGTCGGTGGTCGGCGATGTTTCGGACAAACAGCAATATTTGGGCTTATTTGAGTGAGGCATTGTATGAAAAAAGTAATTGTATATATCGCAACAAGCATTGACGGGTATATTGCAGGCCAAAACGGTGACATCTCATGGCTGGGCGGTGACGGCAGTGATCCCGAAAATTTCGGCAGTTATCCGTCTTTTATAGAAACGGTTGACACGGTGATTTTAGGGTATAACACTTATCATCAAATTGTGACCGAGTTATCTCCCAATCAATGGCCGTATGCCGGCAAAAAGAGCTATGTTTTGACGCATAGACAGCTTGAAAGCACCGAAGAAATTGACTTTACCTCGGAGGACATAACTTCGCTCATTTTGCGCCTAAAAGAACAGCCCGGATCAAATATTTGGATTTGTGGCGGTGCAGGAGTTGTCAATCAAGCCCATCGTAATGGGCTTGTTGATGAATATGTACTGTCTATCATTCCCAACATTTTGGGAAGCGGCATCAAACTGTTCGAGCAAATTGATAATAGTGTGCCGCTCAAGCTAAAATCCACCCAAAACTACAATGGAATTGTCGATTTGGTCTACCAGAAACGATGATTTTGCAACAAACAGCCCCAATTTGTATTGCTTATACAAATTGGGGCTGTTATTTTTTTATTTGAATTACGGCAGTATAAATGCCTGCTGCGTATCGGTTTCGTATAGGTGAAACAGCAGAACAAAATTGCCGTTTTCGTCTGTTGTCAAGCTGTTTATGTAACCACTTGCGGCGTCAATCTCCCATGTAAATACATATCTCTTTTCAAGTGGCAGATAAATCTGCACTGTATAGCTAATCACCTTCATATTTTCGTCCAAATTTTCGGTGACGGTTGCCAATTCGGTGCCGTCTGCGCTAAACTGAAAATAATACAAGCTAAAATCGCTTTCAGGTCTGAAAATAGGCTCTGTTTGCATGGTGTCAAGGTCGCTGACCGCAAGTTGTAGCGGTGCTCCCATCTCGCCAGATACGGTATATACATGGTTTTCCGAGACGGCAATTACCCGGCGCGACAGGTTTTCGCCCAGCGGGAGTTTGGTACTTATGCCTGTACGAGCATCATAAACGGCGGTGAAGTTTACCCATTCATACCCCTGCTGATAATACACCAGCCGATAATCATCAAGAGCGGCAAATATTCGGCATTCGGTCACGGCTTGCATATCTGCATCGCTTGCAGATGCGGTGTTACCCTGCTCTATTAAGGTTACCTTGCCATCTTGCTCAATATATAAGCTGCCGTCCTGCACATATGCGATATAATCACCAAAGGCTATCGCTTCGGGCGATGCCGCCTGTTCGGGCGCTGTGAAATCGCTTGCTTGCAAAACATCACTTGGCGGTATCAGAGGTGGAAACTCCAGCATAACAGCTTGATATCTTGGGTCAAGGCGCAAATAATCATAAACCTCCGGCTTGCTCTCAAGCATGTCTTCACCGGTCAAAATGCCGGAAAGGTAGAGCTTTTCCCCTTGTGAAAAATAAATCAGTTGAATGTCCAGCTCGGTTGTCTGTCCGTCGGTCGAAATCAATTGCATTGTCCAAATCGAGCTGTGTGCACTCATGCCGGAATCTGCAAAAAGGCTTTCGGGTGCTGCAAATCCGCTCTTATATATCGGTTCACTCATTGAAAAACCGGGGTGATTTTTAGCCACATACTCCTGCGCCCACGGATATGTCTCGGTAAAAGTGCCTTCAAGCACATCTTGGCGCAAAATAATCGCTGTGCGGTCAAAATAGGTATCACGCATCGGCTCGACAGGCTGCTCAAGCTGTTGTCCCGATGGTTCTTCGGGCTCAGAAGGCTCTAAAATATCGCTCGGCTGCACGGTAAGCGTATCATCGGGCGTCGTAATGCTCGGCGCTTGACTACATGCACTAAGCGCAAAAATTGCGCACAAAGATAAATATAATAGTGTTTTTTTCATTACTTCGCCTCCCACTTATAGTTTAGACCGATTTTTTAGGAAAAAGTTCCGATTTTAGAGATAAATGTGGCAATCGACAAAGGTTCTTCCCTTTTTGGACTGACCGCCCACCTCAAAAATAACCGCTTTTCCAACTCCCCTTACCGACAGCACATCACCCTGTGCTACCGAGGCATCGGGTCTCTTACATTCGCTGTCACGCAAACGCACAAGCCCGCTTTCAATCATACGTGCCGCCTGTGTGCGTGAAATGGGAAAAATGCCGGAAATTACACTGTCAAGCCTAAGCGAAGCGACGGTAAACCGTCTGAGCTGGGTTTTACGCTCGGGCAAAGCCACCTCAGAACATGTCAATGTATTTAGCTTTACAGCGATTGATCCCACTTGGTTGAGTTGCTCGCTTGCAAAGCGAGCCATGTCGGTCAGCATAAAGATAAACGCCGTGTTTTTGTCGATTAAAATATCTCCGATTACACGGCGCTCCAAACCAAGTGCAATAAGCGAGCCGAGAAAATCCCTGTGGCCCGGCTGTTTGTCACCATACCATGTTGCGCAAAGTGCCGAAATAATATTGCGGTCTTTAAAATCTTGCATGTCAATATACTCTGGCAAAAACACTGCGATTTTACGCTCCGCCTCGTCATATCCGCCGTAAAACTGTGGGATAATGGGCAATTTCTTGCCGAAATTGACGGCAAGATCTCTATCGCTTTGGGATAAAAAACCGGTGTGAGTCGCAATATCCCTTGTATCCGCCTTTGCCGACAGCTCTGTCAAACGAGCCTGCAAAAAATCACGATTTTCCATGCTGTTCCTTTTCCGCTATTTTTCTTGCGGCATAGATAAACGGTGTGTCCATAACTGAGGTGACAGCAAATATTGCAAAGCTCGAAAGGGCAATCGCCACTATCGTACCATTGGCAAAAACACCGTAAAATGCGGCGAAATTGAACAAAAAACTGTTTATCAGTTGTGTTGTGATGGTAGATCCGTTGTTGCGTAGCCAAAGCATCGCCTTTGCACCGTATTTTTTCTCGGTAATGCTCCAAATTTTGTGATAAAGCCAGACATCTATGCGCTGGCAGATGGCATATACAACAAGGCTTGAAAGCATCAAGCGTGGGGTTGTGCTAAACACTTGCGATATCAGCGGGTGAAAAATATCATCACCCGACGGAGTGTAAAGCAACCAACTTTGTGAAATCAGTATAAAAATTGCACTTGTGGCAATGCCTATATTTACAGCATATTGCGCCTGTTTTTTCCCTCTTGTTTCGCTGAGTATATCGGTTATCAAAAATGTGCTTGCAAACAGTATATTACCCAGCGTTTGGGTCATTCCGAATGCCTCTATCAAGATAAGCACTTCGATATTTGCCGCTATCGTCGCTATTGCCAGCAGTGCCGGAAGTCCCTTTGTGCCAAAAAAACGCATCCAAGCAAGCACCGCTCCATATAGCACCAGCACCGATAGCAGCAGTAGTATTTCATTTGTCATTTAGTCGTGTTCCTCCCAATTTATTGCACGCTCGACCGCCTTGTGCCATCGTGCCATTTTATTTTTCGCCTCATCTTTATCTATCCTCGGTTCAAAGCGTACAACTTGTCCTCTCATCGCTTCGAGCTGTCGCTCGTCACTCCACAAACCTGCCGCAAGGCCTGCCAAATATGCCGCTCCGGCGGCCGTCGTTTCGATCGACGAGGGGCGCTCAATGGCACACCCGAGTAAATCGGCCTGGAAAGAGAGCAGAAAGTCGCTCACCGATGCTCCGCCGTCCGCTCTGAGCAATTTGAGCGGTCTGCCCAAGTCAAGTTGCATTGTGTTGCACAGATCAGCCACCTGAAAGGCTATGCTTTCCAGTGCGGCTCTCGCAAAATGTGCCTTTGTGCTCCCTCGTGTGATACCCAGCACGGCACCGCGCGCATACATATCCCAATAGGGCGCTCCAAGCCCGGTAAAGGCAGGCACCATGTAAACTCCGCCGTTGTCGGGAACCGAACTCGCCAGCATATCGCACTCATGCGAGGCCGAAATAATGCCCATTTCATCACGCAACCATTGAATTGCCGAGCCTGCGTTAAAAACGCTACCCTCAAGCACATAGGTACTGCGTCCCGAGATTGTCCAGCCGATCGAGCTTAGAAGTCCGCTTTTTGAGCGCACCGAGCTGTGCCCTGCATTGACAAGGGTGAAGCATCCGGTGCCATAAGTGTTTTTTGCCCGCCCGCTTTCAAAGCAACATTGCCCAAAAAGGGCGGCCTGCTGATCTCCTGCCGCACCGCAAATAGGCACGCCGGCAAGGTCGTGCAGCCCTTGCATATTTTGCTTTATCTTGCCGTAATGCTCGCTGTTTGACACAGGCGCAGGCAAGATATGCATGGGTATGTCAAAAAGGCGACAGAGGTCATTATCCCACATTAAACGGTCAATGTCAAATAACATTGTTCTGGAGCAGTTTGAATGGTCCGACACATGCTTTCCACCGGTCAGATTCCAAATCAACCAGCTGTCTATTGTACCGCACAGTATCTCGCCGTTTTGCGCTCTATTCCTTGCGCCCGGCACATTGTCCAGTAGCCATTGTATTTTGCTTGCCGAAAAATACGCATCGGGAATTAAACCGGTCTTTTGCGTTATCATACCGGTGACATTGTCGGCTTTAAGTCGCTCTATCGCAGGTGCGGTTCTACGGCATTGCCATACTATCGCTTTATGTATCGGTTTTCCGCTGTCACGCTCCCACAAAACAACCGTCTCACGCTGATTTGTTACCCCAATCCCAAGTATATCCTGAGGTGATACTCCGCTTTTCTCATATACCTGCGCAAGAGCAAGTATTTGCGTGGACAGTATTTCCTGTGCATCGTGCTCCACCCAGCCCGGTTTTTCATAATACTGCTTAATAGGATGCTGTGCCATATGCAGTGCACGCCCTTGCTCGTCAAAAATAACGGCACGTGAACTTGTCGTCCCTTGGTCGAGTGAAATTATGTACTTACCCATATATTTAATCTCCCGTTTGCAGATTATAAAGGCTTGATAAACTGTGAGGCGGTTTTTGCCATCATACGCTTTGTTCCGTGTGCGTCAAACTGCACTTCTATCAGAGTGTCGCCGCCCATTGGGGTGACCTCTATTATACTTCCCTCTCCAAATGCCTTGTGCATTATGCGCTGTCCTCTTTTAAAAGCAATGGTCTGCACTGTCTTTGTAGCTAAAGAAGAAAGCTGTTTTTTCGGGGTGTACTGAGGCGATTTCGGGTAAGACGGCACAG
>CAYJAS010000001.1:75860-86483 GCA_964367895.1 uncultured Oscillospiraceae bacterium
GAAGAAAGCTGTTTTTTCGGGGTGTACTGAGGCGATTTCGGGTAAGACGGCACAGAGCCAATACCGCCGTACGGCGTGGCTTTTTGCTCTGTCTTATTAAGATAATCATCGGGTATCTCGCCGATAAAGCGTGACGGTTTTGCATAATCTGTTTTACCGTATAACATGCGTCGGCGTGCGCAGGTTATGTGCAAATGCTTTTTAGCACGGGTCATTGCGACATAACACAGTCTGCGCTCCTCCTCTATCTCGGCCTCACTCTCCATAGAGCGATAAGATGGGAAAATGCCCTCCTCAATACCGCACAGATATACATTGTCAAACTCAAGCCCCTTTGCACTGTGCATGGTCATCATAACAACGGCCGAGGCTTGGTCGTCATATCTGTCCACCTCGGACAAAAGTGCCATTTCCTCCATAAATCCTTCGAGGGTTGGGCTTTGCTGACGCTCGACATATTGTGCTATGCTTGAGCGAAGCTCCATAATATTGTCAATTCTACCCTTGGCCTCTATGGTCGATTGACTTTCAAGTGCCGCCAAATATCCGCTTGCGCTGAGCAGTTCATCATACAGCTCCATGAGCGGAGTGTCAAACTTTTTGGCTATCAATTTGTTGATGATGTCGGCAAAATCCACAAGTGCCTGTGCCGCACCCTTTGAAAACTCCTCATAGCTTTTTGCATTTTCCGCTATGCCAAACTCACTCGCTCTGTTTTCCACCGCAAGCTGTGCAACCGTTTCAAGAGTTTTTGCGCCGATTTTTCTCGGTGGGTTGTTTATTACCCTGCGAAGGCGCACGGTATCGGCCGGATTGTTTATCAGCCAGAGATATGCCAACATATCTTTGACCTCAGCACGGTCAAAAAAGCGCAGTCCGCTGACAATTCTATATGGCAATCCCGCCCGTTTAAATGCCTGTTCCACAGCGTTTGACAAGGCGTGATTTCTGTAAAGCACAGCGCAATTGTTGAGGTTTACTCCTTGTCCTTGCTTTTGCGAAATACTTTTTGCGATATATTGCGCTTCCTCGTCTTGATTTTCGGCGATGTGACACTCAACTTGTGCTCCGTCACCGTTTTCTGTCCAAAGGGTCTTGCCTTTTCTGCCGAAATTATTGCTGATAACCTTATTTGCCGCCTGCAAAATATTGCCTGTTGAGCGATAATTTTGCTCAAGTCGAATGGTCATCGCATCGGGGTATTGCTGTTCAAAGCTCATGATATTTTCAATTGTCGCACCACGAAATTTGTAAATGCTCTGATCATCATCGCCGACCACGCAAAGATTTTTCCAGCCCCCTGCAAGCAGACTGCAAAGCATGTATTGTGCATGGTTTGTATCTTGATATTCATCGACAAGAACATAACGAAACTTTTGCTGATAATAAGAGCGAATGTCGTCATGCTCGGTCAAAAGCTGTACCGTTTTGCAGATTATATCGTCAAAATCGAGCGCTCCGGCATCTTGCATTTTGGTTTGATATGCCGAAAATACCCGTGCAACGGTTTTTTTGTAAAAATCCTCTCCCACCTCAATGGCATACTGCTTGGGTGAAACAAGGCTGTCTTTGGCTCTTGAAATCTCAAAACCGATGCTTTTTACATCGTATTTCTTTTCATCAAGGTTCAAATCTTTTAGCACGGCGGTCAGCATGCGTTTTTTGTCGTCCTCATCATAAATTGTGAAGGCTTTGGGATATCCAAGTCGCTCAATATCACGCCTGAGTATCCGTGTGCACGCCGTGTGAAAGGTGTGTGCCCAAATATCCTGCCCTTGTGCACCGCACGCAAGTTCAAGGCGAGAACGAAGCTCTGCCGCCGCTTTATTTGTAAAGGTAATGGCAATTATCTCCCACGGGCGAGGGCGCTGCACCGCACAAAGCGAAATCAGCTCGTCCTCCGATATATTTTCCGGGCTGTCGACCGCAAGCGCAAGTCGTGAAAGCTCATAATCCCCTGCAAAATCGGGCGCAGTTTCACTTTCATATGCCCTGCCAAACCTTAAAAGATTGATTATTCGGTTAATCAGCACGGTTGTCTTGCCACTGCCTGCACCCGCCAAAAGCAAAAGCGGCCCCTCGGTTTTCAAGACCGCCTGCTTTTGCATTTCATTCATTCGGTCAAACTCGTTTTCGATTATCGCCCTGCGCAGGGCACTGTATCGTAAGTCAAAATCGCTCATCTATTTACTCGGCGTTTTTATAAACACGCCATCCTTTCCGAAAATATCCCTCAATTTTTCTGCCAAACTATCGCTATACGCCACCTTACCGTATGCCACCGTGACATTTTCCTTGTCCTGTGGCCGCAGAAGTAGCGGGCATTGCCCGGGAAATTGTGCCGTCAGCTCACTGAGCTTTGGCAATCGCTCATCATTTTCATCGCTCACTTTTAGATAAATCATAACCTGCGGTTGCTGGGGCGGTTTAGCACTTATGCCAAAACTTGCTCTGCTCGGCGCATTTTTCGCCCTGACCTTGCGTGCCTTATACTGCTTTACATATTCCTCCGACAATGGCAAAATCTCATCACAAATCAGCTTGGGAGACTCATCTTCTCGTGCCGAAAGGCGGCCATATGCGATTATTGCACTGTCGGCGATTAGATGCCCACCGGAGGTCGATATAACATTGTCAAAAGCCATCAGCTCCACCGTTCCGCTGATATCCTCCATAACTATATTTGCCATATTGGTCTGCTTTTTGGTAAGCCTTAGCTTGACCGAGGATATTATCCCTGCCATGGTGATGTATACACCATCTCTGATTTCTCCGTCCTCGCTCTCCTCAAGCTGGTTGAGGATTTTACGAACCGACACCGCACCGATTTGCTCTGCAAGTGGCTGAAGTGCCTCCATCGGATGCCCCGAGAGATACAGTCCGCAGGTCTCACGCTCCATGCTGAGCAATTCCCTTTTTGAATATTCGGGAATGTCAGGGCGTGGTGTGGGCGGTGCTTTGCGGTCTAAATCGGCGAACAGGTTTACCTGCCCTTCGATATTTTTCTTTTTGTCTGCCGTCACCGAGTCAAGCACCGACATATACATCGCCATAAGTTGTGAGCGCTTTGCGCCGGTGCTGTCAAATGCCCCGCATTTGATAAGCCCTTCGAGCACACGCTTATTTATATCATATTGCGCCATTCTTGTGCAAAAATCTTCAAGCGACAAAAACTCTCCGTTTTGCTCACGCTCCTGCACCAGATTTTCGACAATTTTTGTGCCCACATTTTTGACCGATCCAAGGCCAAATCTAATATTCTCCCCGACAACGGTGAAGTTAACTTTGCTCTCATTTATATCGGGAGGTAAAATGCTGATGTTCATCTCTTTGCACTGTGTGATATACTCTACCACCTTGTCGGTGTTTCCCAGCACCGAGGTCAAAAGTGCCGCCATATACATATGCGGATAATGGTATTTCAAATATGCCGTTTGATATGCAATCATGGCATAGCAAACCGAATGTGGCTTGTTAAATGCATAGTTTGCAAAGTCGAGCATTTTGTCAAAAAGCGAGTTTGCAACACCTGCCGGCACACCGTTAGATGCACAGCCGACAATGCCCTCTTTTTCATTGCCGTTT
This sequence comes from uncultured Oscillospiraceae bacterium, assembly GCA_964367895.1. Taxonomy (GTDB): domain Bacteria; phylum Bacillota; class Clostridia; order Oscillospirales; family Butyricicoccaceae; genus CAYJAS01. The sequence goes on from CAYJAS010000001.1 coordinate 79,446, forward strand.
ATAAAGATTTCACGCTCTGCCTCAAGCACGTCAAATTTCTTTTTACTCATGGCACGACGAACAACGTCCGCCCTACCAAGGCTATATCCTGCGAGCACCTTGAAAATCTCCATGATTTGCTCTTGGTAAATCATACAGCCATAAGTAACCGACAAAATCGGTTCAAGCATGGGGTGATCATATTTTATCTTTTTTCCGCTCGTTTTGTTGGCTATATAGGTCGGGATATACTGCATCGGCCCCGGTCTAAAAAGGGCGATAATTGCCGACAAATCCTCTATAGAGTCGGGTTTTCCTCCGATTGCCACCGAGGTCATACCCGAGCTTTCCATCTGAAACAGGCCACCCGTTTGGCCTTTTCCTATCATTTCATAAACGGCTTTGTCATTTAGATCTATTTTATCGATGTCGAGATTTCCACCTTGCGCATTGACCATATCGACAGTGTCTTTGATGGTTGTAAGGTTCCTAAGCCCCAAAAAGTCCATTTTAAGCAGACCAAGTTCTTCAAGTGTGCCCATTACATACTGGGTTACCGTGCCTTTATCCCCTTTAGCCAGGGGGACAAACTCATCTACCGGTGCGGCGGCGATAATAACACCTGCCGCATGGGTTGAGGCATTGCGTGGCATACCTTCAATCTGCCTTGCAGTGTCGATAAGATTTTTTACTCGTGGGTCGTCATCATAATATCGCTTAAGCTCAGGTGAGGATTTAAGAGCCTTGTCAAGTGTCATTTTCAGCTCAAAAGGCACCAGCTTTGCTATCAAATCAACCTCCGGTATGGGCATGCCGATAACCCTGCCGACATCACGCACAGCGCCCCTTGCCGCCATTGTTCCGAAGGTTATAATCTGCGCAACATGATCTGCGCCATACTTGTCGATGACATAGTCAATAACCTCTTGCCTGCGTGTCGGGCAAAAGTCTATATCAAAATCCGGCATACTGATACGCTCGGGGTTTATAAAACGCTCAAACGGCAAGTTAAACTCAAGCGGCTCCACACCTGTTATACCAAGGCAATATGCCACCATGCTCGCCGCACCCGATCCCCTTCCCGGGCCGACCGGAATTTCTTTGCTTTTTGCATAGCTAATAAAGTCTCCGACTATCAAAAAATACTCGACAAAACCCATTTTCTTTATCATTTCAAGCTCATAATTAAGTCGCTCTTTTTGACTTTCATCCGGGTTTTCATAGAGTTTTTCAAACCCTTCAAGGGTTATTTCGGTAAGATAATCAAAAGCATCGCCCTTGCCGGGTGGAAGCTTAAACTCGGGCAGATGGTATTTTCCAAACTCAAAGTCCAAATTGCACATTTGTGCAATCTTCGCCGTGTTTTCAATGGCCTCCGGCGCATTTGGAAAAAGGCGACGCATTTCATCTTCCGATTTGAGGTAAAACTCACTGCCGCTAAAGCGCATACGGCGCTCATCATCAAAACTCTTTTGAGTTTGTATGCACAGCAAAACATCGTGCATATAAGCGTGCTCGGCACGCTCATAATGAGCGTCATTTGTAGCCACAAGCGGTATTCCGGTTTCCTTTGACAGCTTAATCATAAGCGGATTTACCGCCTGCTGTTCCTCTATACCGTGGTCTTGAATTTCAAGATAATAATTTCCCCTGCCAAACAGTTCATCATATTTCAGCGCGCATTGCTTTGCGCCTTCATAATTGCCGTTTAAAAGTAGCTGTTGCACCTCTCCTGCAAGGCATGCAGACAGGCAAATAAGCCCCTCGGAATATTGCGAAATAAGCTCAAAATCCACACGGGGTTTTATGTAAAAACCCTCGGTAAAACCGAGAGAACAAAGCTTTATCAAGTTTTTATATCCAATTTGGTTTTTACACAACAGCACAAGGTGATAATGATTTCCATCGAGTTCATATACTCTATCATGTCTTGTGCGCTGGGCAACATAAAGCTCACAACCGATGATCGGCTTTATCCCCTCTTTTTTCATCTCTTTATAAAAATCTATGGCGCCGTACATAACACCGTGGTCGGTTATCGCTATCGCACTTTGCCCCATATCTTTAAGAGTTTTTGCCATATTGGCTATACGGCATGCGCCGTCCAGCAAACTGAACTCGCTGTGCACATGCAGATGGACAAAATCACTCATTTTTGCATTTTTCCCCTATCTCTGTAAGTTTGCGAAGTCTTGCGGCAAGTCCCGGCCTTGAAATTGGTGGAGTAAAAAGTTCACACAGCTCTCTAAGTGAAAGCTCCGGATTTTCCTCCCTCAAAGTGGCAGTAATCTGTAATGCACTCGGCAAGGTTTCAAACTTGCCTGCCGCTTTAATGGCTGCAATCGCCATAATTTGTGCCGAGGCGGCATCAACCGTTTTGTTTAGGTTTGCGGTATCGCAATTGACCTTTCGGTTGACTTCATTTCTCAGCTCACGCTCAACCTTTGTGAGCATGAGCTTCATTGCCGCTCCGCTCGCCCCGATTCGCGTTAAAAAATCTTCAATCATTTGGCTGTCTTTATAGTAAATAACATAATTGCCCCGCCTCATTACCGTTGCGGCAGGCATGTCCATATCAAGCAGCAGAGTGCTGACCTGCTTTGAAATGCGATATCTGGGGGTGACAAGTTCTAAATGATACCCCTTTTCGGGAGCGGAAACGGTGCCACCTGCCAAAAAAGCGCCCCGCATAAAAGCGGTTTTACAGCACTCGTCCTCCACTATCGCTCTGTTTAAGTGGAGCACCCCGCTCGGATAATCATATCCGCACATATCATAAATCAATTTAATATCGGCTATATCCTCAATAATATTGCTGTTTTCGGTGCTTTGCATTTGCACACCGAAGGCTTGCCTTATAATGGCGTTTGCACGCTTGCGAACAAACGGCAATTCCGAATGGAGCTTAATTGATACTGCCGACAGTTTGCTCGCATAAAGTAAAAATCCCAAGCTTTCGGAGAGGGCACAGCATGGGCTTGTGCTCTGCACACGGCAAAGCTCATCTTTAATTTGACTTGAAAAAGACATATGCGCACTCCCCTTTTTATGGATTTTTGTGTTGTTTTTATCTGGACAGCAAATATCTGTCCGACTCACCCAGCTGACCAGAGCGTGGGGCAAATCTATCTGCCGCCATCATCATGGTATAGGCAAGACGCAAGGGATCGTGTCGTGCAAGCAGACTTCCCTTGACAAGCAGATCACTGCCAAAGAGCTTTATACCCATCATTGCAAAGTCATGTTCGTCGGGAAAAAGTTGTCCGACACCCTCTTCTTGATACCGCTTTCGCATCTTTGCGCCGGCGATTTCTGTGTTGTGAATGCACAAATCTATCAGCTTTCCGTTCCCGTGCAGATTTATCGCCTCAGCATGTTGGGTTGCCGTATAACCTTCGGTTTCACCCTCTTGGGTCATTATATTTAGCACATAAATTTTAAGCGCTGACGAGTTTTTAATCGCATCTGCGACATTTCCGACAAGCAAATTGGGAATAATGCTGGTATAAAGGCTTCCCGGCCCAAGCACTATTATGTCAGCCTCATCAATAGCCTTTATTACACTTCCCAGTGCCGAAACATCGGGCGGGTCAAGCTCCACATGGTCTATCAAAAGACCGCTCTGTTTTTTTGTAGCCGTTATTTCAGTTTCCCCTTCAACGACGCTTCCATCTTCAAAGCTCGCCTTTAGCGTTACAAGCTGATTTGTAACAGGCAAAACTCGACCGGTCACCGCTAAAATACGGCTCATACTTGAAACGGCGCCGTCGAACGACCCGCAAATATTGTTGAGCGCCAGCAAAAACAGATTACCGAGCTTTTGCCCGTCATAAGCACCACCGGTAAAACGATAATCAAGCACCTTGTTCATCATACTGCCTGTGTCGGCAAGTGCCAAAATGCAGTTTCGAACATCACCCGGAGGCAGTACCCCAAAATCACGGCGAATGGTTCCGCTTCCGCCCCCGTCATCGGTCACTGTGACGATTGCCGTTATATTCTCGGTATACTCTTTAAGTCCAAGCAACATGGTAGAAAGGCCTGTTCCGCCTCCGATTACAACTATATTGCGTCCTGCCGCCCTTGCAAGCCTGATGGCTTGCTCTTTTTCAGTGAAATTTTCCATGCTACCTCCTTTCGCTGTCACGATGCCTGATTATCACATTGTGTCCGGCCTTTTCAAGCTCGGCAAACAGGCGCTCACCCATTGCAACAGAGCGATGCCTGCCCCCTGTACAGCCAATAGAAATGACAAAGGACATACGCCCCTCTGCTATATACTGCGGTATCAAAAAATCGATTAGATCGATAAGTTTTTCCGTAAAAGCCTGTGCCGCTTCGCTTTGGAATACATAATCGTACACCTCTTTATCCTTGCCGGTCAGTTCTCTCAGCTCGGCAACATAGTAAGGGTTTTTAATAAACCGCACGTCAAAAACCATGTCCGATTCATGCGGTATCCCGTACTTAAAGCCAAAAGTCCCTATGCTAATCACCATAGTGGATTTTTTATCACCACCGCCAAAAAGCGAAAGCAACTGGTTTTTCAGCCCGCCCGGGGTCAAGCTTGTGGTGTCAATTAAGTAATCGGCACGCAATTTTACAGGCTCCATGCACAGGCGTTCCTCTGCAACCGCCGCCACAAGACCTTTACCGTCCACATCAAGCGGATGGCGGCGCCTACTCTCTTTGTGCCTGTTTATAAGTGCCGCATCTCGGCAATCAAGAAAAAGCACCGAGCTGTTTACAGACAAAGTGCGCATTTCCTCTAAGGTTTGAAACAGAAATTGATAGTCATTATCTCCTCGCACATCAACTACAAAAGCTACACGCTTATATTTTGCCGAGCTGCTTGAAAACATCTCAAAAAATCTGGGTATCAGCTTTGCCGGCATATTGTCCACGCAATAATAACCGATATCCTCAAGGACATCGGTTGCAAGGCTTTTGCCCCCTCCGCTCATTCCCGAAATTATTAAACAGTCCATACCATTGCTCCCCCTTCAATGCTTTGCCTATTTGACAAACTCCACTTCTCTTTCAAGTTCAACCGCAAACGTACCCCGCACTACCTGCTCTATATGGATCATCAGTCTGTCCAAATCTTGCGCTGTTGCGCCACCTGTATTGACGATAAATCCTGCGTGCTTGGTCGACACAGAGGCACCGCCTATGCTATAGCCTTTGAGTCCACAATCCTCAATCAGCTTTGCCGCATAATACCCTGTCGGCCTCTTAAATGCACTGCCTGCACTCGGCAAATCGAGCGGTTGTTTGCTCCTGCGCTGTTTTGACAGCTCTGCCATTTTGGCTGTAATTTGCGCTCTGTCACCATGCGTCAGCGAAAATGTCGACGACAGCACCACCAAATCCCTTCTGCGTTTGAGCACACTGCTTCTGTAAGCAAACTCATGCTCATGATTTTGCAAAGTTATAACACCCAGCTCCGAGTGACATTCACTAAGTTTAAGCACCTGACAGATTTCGCCGCCGTAAGCGCCGGCATTCATAAAAACAGCTCCACCGACCGTACCCGGTATACCGTGGGCAAACTCAAGCCCGGTAAGGCCGTTTTGCTCGGCAAAAACCGCAAGTTTTGCAAGCGAAGTGCCTGCGCCGACTGTTATCGTTGCATCCCCTATCAGCTCAGGCATTTGTTGCTCGATGGTGATTACCGCTCCGTCATATCCCTCGTCCGGAAAAACAAGGTTTGAGCAGTTTCCGGCTATCTTGTATTTAATTTTAGGCATGCACGACAAAAGCTCGGGCAATTTTTGCCCGGGCACCGATATGAGGTAACGGGCAGGCCCGCCTATTTTGAATGATGTATATTGCGACATAAGTACATTTTGCTGTACCGTCGCCCCTATGGCAGTCGCCATGTGCACAAATTGGGCATTGTCCACAAGCACACCTCCGATTTAGGATTTGTAGTTTAAGTACCTTGTGTTGCTATTGAAAATTATTATATCATAATTTAGCGACAAATCACAGTATTTTTTGCGCCAAATAAAAACCGACAGATATAATTTCTGTCGGTACTTATTTAGTTTTCGCCTTTTATTTTGTTGAGCACATTTTTTTCAAGCCGTGACACCTGCGCCTGTGATATTCCAACCTCTTTGGCAACCTCCATCTGGGTTTTCCCATCGTAAAACCTAAGCGCAAGTATGCGTTTTTCGCGCGATGAAAGTTCGCTCATTGTTTGCTTGATGGAAATCTGCTCAAGCCAGCTATTGTCATTGCTCGAGCTGTCTTGCACCTGATCCATAACACAAATAGCATCTCCGCCGTCTTGGAAAATGGGCTCATAGAGTGAAATCGGGTCTGAAATTGCATCGAGTGCGAAAATTACATCCTCTCTCGGAAGCTCAAGCTCTTTGGCAATTTCCTCTATGGTCGGCTCTCTTTCAAGCTGTGCCGTCAATTTCTCCTTTGCCGTAAGCGCCCTATATGCGTTGTCACGCATCGAACGGCTGACACGCACCGGACTGGAATCACGCAAATATCGCCTAATCTCTCCGATTATCATTGGCACACCGTAGGTTGAAAATCTGACAAGCAAGCTGGGGTTAAAATTGTCAATCGCCTTTATCAGCCCTATCACACCAACCTGAAAGAGATCGTCCATCGGCTCTCCTCTGTTGGAAAATCGCTGTACCACCGACAGTACAAGTCTTAAATTGCCTGCCACCGCCTGCTCTCTCGCCTCTTTGTCCCCGGCCTTTGCTCTTTCGAGCAGCTTCATTGTTTCGCTGTTTTTAAGAACCTTGAGCTTTGCGGTGTTTACGCCGCATATCTCAACTTTTGATTGCAAAGCCACCCCTCCTCACTGCATTTATTATTGCCTACAGTGAGATTTTAATACAGGGACGGTGCTTTTTTGCCTATATTTTAAGCGCCATTTTTCGAGTTATCTCATTTTGGGGGGCGAACATAGGGTGACGGGAATTGAACGCACACCGCCCTAATATTCGCCGAAGTACCTCGTCACAAAGCAAATCAATCACAACGCTTTGAGCATCTCTTTTTTCAAACGAGATATGATGCGCTTTTCCA
>CAYJAS010000002.1:0-1779 GCA_964367895.1 uncultured Oscillospiraceae bacterium
TTGCGCTCAAAAACCAATTGGCCGCCGACATAGGTAGTGAGAACCTTTGCAGTCAGCATGCTTTCGGGGGCTTCGGTGAAAATATCGGTGTCGAGGGTGATAAAGTCGGCGTACATTCCTGCCTTGATTTTGCCCTTGACATGCTCGTCAAACGAGGCATATGCTCCGCCTGCGGTGTACGCACGCACTGCCTCGGTGACGGTCAGCGCCTGCTCGGGGAGGTATGGGCCTCTGCCTTTGAGGTCTTTGCGTGTCACCGCACAATAAACGCCGGGAAGGGGCCTAAAGGACTCTACCGGGCAGTCGGTTCCAAACGGATGATGCACGCCAAGCTTTAGCATGTCACGCCATGCATAAGAGGTGTCGGCAAGCTGTTTGCCCACGCGGTCATAGACAATGTGCATATCATAGTCAATAAAAATGGGCTGAATGTATGCGACAACGTCGAGCTCCTTAAAGCGCTCAAGCTGACGCTTGTCGGTGATTTGGCAGTGCACAATACCGTGACGGGGGGTGAGATGGGGCATCTCACGGCGTGCACGCTCAATAGAGTCAAGGCACAGCTCGACAGCGCCGTCACCAATAGCGTGGATTATTGCCGCCATATTGTTCTCGTGGGCCTTTTTGACGATATAATCGAGGTCATCACGATTCTCGTAAATGGGAAGGCCTTTTGTGCTCGGGTCGTCTGCATAAGGCTGACGCATAAGGGCTGTGCGCGCGCCCAAGCTGCCATCGGCAAGGATTTTGACCGAGGTGATTTTAAAGGTGCGGTTGCCGTAGCTGTCGTCAAATCCTCTTGCGAAGAACTCGTCCACCGTTTCTTTTTCGGTCAGCAGTGCTTGCTCGCCAAAGCGCAGTTTGAGCTTGCCCTGCTCGGCGGCATCACGAAGGCGAGCCATAACATCATAGGCAAATCCTTCGGGTACATACTTAAAGTCGTCGCTCTGAACGCTGGTCACGCCGTATTCGAACATGTCGGCTTGCCCTAAGAGCATCATGTTTACAAGCTCATCTATGCTCGGTGCAGGCAGTCCCGACTTGATGTCGTCAAAAATATTCTCTTTAATAACGCCATTCGGGGTGCCGTCTGCATTTGTTTCGGCAAAAATGCCGTATTCCTTGACCTTTTCGCTGTCGATGCCCAGCATTTCCATCGCTTTTGAGTTGAGCACTCCCACATGGAAGCAGCTGCGCATGATAATCATCGGATGCTCGGTGGTAATTTGGTCGAGGTCAGAGGCGACAGGGAAGCGTTTTTCATCGCTGAAAAAGTCCTGATTCCAGCCCTCGCCCACCAGCCAAAGGCCGGAGGCCGGGTCGTACTCCGAAAGTCCTTTTTCCATGCGCTGTTTGAGCTCTGCCATAGAACCGGTGCCGAACAAATCAACCGAAATCTTGGTCTTAACATAGTGCAGATAGTGCATATGCGAGTCATTAAAGCCGGGCAAAAGCAGATTTCCGCCACAGTCTATCGTTTCAAGCGGCATGTCATAGGGGTGATTTGCAATGAAATCCTGTGCGCCTTTTAGGTCGCCGACATACGAGAAAAAACCGTTTTGCACAACGGCGGCCTCGGCGTGCGGGTTTTGCTCGTCCATGGTTTCGATCTTTGCATTTTTGATCAAATAGTACATAGTTCGCTCCTTATATTATTGTTTTAAATAAATCCTATAATATTATCCCACTTTAAGGGGGGATAGTCAACAACTAAAAAGCAAAAAAGCGCTTTATGCTAAATGTTTACAGGTGGCCTGAAATGATGGGTGTAGAGGGCGA
>CAYJAS010000002.1:1879-7528 GCA_964367895.1 uncultured Oscillospiraceae bacterium
TACCTCCAAACCACCATTGTAAAATCGCATATCGCCAGTTTACGTAAACAGCGGTTGTAGGGAACGGTCTTGACCGTTCCGAGATATGGCAAAACCACACATTTCTCACTGAATTACGTCGGTCGAGTCAAGGCTCGACCCTACATTTATTCGTTTTTGCGCAATATTTTATAAGATATATTTTTTTGACACGCTGAAACGGCACCCAAATGGGTGCCGTTTAATCAATTATAATTATTTCACTTCGGGGGAGGGGTCATCTGGTAAGGAGTCAAGGGTGACATATGCCCACTCGACACGCCTGTCGCAAATGCTTTCCACCTTTATGCGCATGCCCATCGCTTCGACTTCGGGGGTGCTTCCATCTTCGGGGATAACCGAAAGGCGAGAGAAAATCAAACCGCCCAAGGTGTCATATTCCTCGGCCTCGTCGTCAAGGTCGATGCCAAGAGCCCGACCGACCGCTTCAAGCTCGGCATAGCCGGCAATGCGCCAACCGCCACCTTCAAGCTCACGGATTTCCTGTTCTTCCTCATTGTCAAACTCGTCATATATCTCGCCGACAAGCTGTTCGAGCAAATCCTCCATGGTCAGAAGACCGCTGGTGCCGCCGTATTCGTCAACCACAATGGCAAGGTGAACCTTGCGGGTTTGCATCTCTCTGAAAAGCACGTCCGACTTGACGGTGCCCGGCACAAAATATGCCGGTCTTAAAAGTTCATCAATAGGTTGCGGAGTTCCGCTTTGCATCTCAATGAGCCACTGGCGTGTGCTCAATATGCCGACAATATCGTCAATATCCCTATCGCAGACAGGAAAGCGTGACAGGCCACTGTCACGGATAGTGGTGAGTATCTCCTCCGGAGTATCATCTTTCCAAACGACCACCATATCGGTGCGGTGCACCATGATGTCCTGTGCGCAGATATTGTTAAACTCAAAGACCTTTTCAATAAGCTGTTTTTCCTCGGCCGCAATTTCGCCCATCTCCTCGCTGGTGCCGACCAAAAGGCGGATTTCGTCCTCGCTTACATCTTCGGTTTCATCGGCCGTGTTAATTCCGAAAAGACGGAGCACATCACGCGCGATGATCGAAAAGAGGCCTGCAATCGGAAGTAGCAAAAGCTGTACCCCACGGGCAAGCGGATATAGCGACAGGGCGAGCGGATATGACTTGTGCTCGGCAATCCGCATGGGAAACAAAAGCCCGAACAGCAGATAGACCAGCGAAACCGCCAGTGCGACAAGCAAAGCGCCGAAAATCGGGCTGACAAGCTTTAGCGACTCGGTTATCAAAGGCGCAAAGTCCAAAATTGCAAAGGAAAGTGCGGCAAATGCCGTCAGCAAAAATGCCGTGTCCATTGCAAATGTGAAATTGTCAGGCTCGCTAACCGCATTGAGCATTTTTTCGGCTTTTTTGTCACCCTCCTGGGCGGCACGGCGTGTCTTGCTCTCGGAAGCATGGTAAATGGCGTTTTTGCTCAAAGTACACAGTACGGCAAAAACTAAAAATATGGCTTGCACAGCAAGCTGTCGACCTATAGGGTCAGGCAAGGATATTCCCCCTTTTTTGATTGCTCCGCCGCTTTGCACCTTTGGGCAAGTTTGACCGATTGTTTGCCACATTGCGGCGTCAGAGAACCTTTTTTGACACACAAAGTGTCAAAAAGAACCTCTTTCTTGCACTGCGACAAGCCATCTTGGTCAACCTTATCCCAAATGCTTAATCGACGGAGCATGATGTGCAAAATAATTCTGCTCCGCCGCTTGCGCCTTTGGCAAAATCGGCAGATTGTTTATAGCTTTACATTATAATTATATCAAACTAAATGGATTTTTCAATAATTATTTCCAAAAAAATTAAAAATTTACATTATACCCTTTCGCCCTGTTTTTGATCTGTAGGGCAAGGGCTCTGCTCTTGCCGCGTGGTGGCGGCTCAATAATTATTTCGTTCCGAAAATTCTGTCGCCGGCATCGCCCAAACCGGGCACGATATAGCCGTGGTCGTTGAGCTTTTCGTCTAAAGCTGCGCAGAAAATCTCGGTGTCGGGATGATCGTCCATAATGCGCTGAACCCCTTCGGGCGCCGAAATTATCGACAGAAGTTTAATGTGCTTTACCCCTTTTTCCTTCATAAAGGCAATCGCCGCGCTTGCGCTTCCGCCGGTCGCAAGCATAGGGTCGACAATAAAAACATCACGCTCCTCAATGTCGGAGGGCAGCTTGCAGTAATACTCAACCGGCTGAAGGGTTTCCGGGTCACGGTATAGCCCGATGTGCCCGACCTTTGCCGACGGAACAAGGTTTAGCATGGCCTCTACCATGCCAAGTCCGGCACGCAGTATGGGCACGATGGCAAGCTTTTTACCCGACAGTACACGAGCGGTCGCAGGGCCTACCGGCGTTTCGATATGAACCTCTTCGGTCTGCAGATCTCTGGTCGCATCATAGCACATGAGCATGGCTATTTCTCCGACAATTTCTCTAAACTCCTTGACGCCTGTGTCCTTGCGCCTGATTATCGCCAGTTTGTGCTGTATCAGCGGATGGTCAAAAATGTGCACCTTATTGCTCATATTCATAAAAATATCCCCTTTATATCTTGTTTTCTTTTTCAATTTGGGCTATCATTTGTACACGGGTTAAATGACGGCCACCTTCAAACTCGGTTTTCAAAAATGTATCGCAAATGGTAAGCGCCAGCCCTGCGCCGACCGTGCGCTCGCCCATGCACAGCACATTTGTGTCGTTGTGCGCCCTTGTCGCTTGTGCCGTAAAACAGTCGGACACGGCGGCGGCACGTATTCCGCTGACCTTGTTTGCCGCTATCGACATGCCGATACCGGTACCGCACAGCAAAATACCAAAGCGAGCCTGCTCGCTGAGCACTTTTTCGGTCACAGCCTTGGCATAGTCGGGATAATTGCACGAGTCGGTGCTGTTGGTGCCGACATCGATTATCTCATGCCCTTGTCCGATTAAATGATCTGAAATGGCCTTTTTGAGGTTTAACCCCCCGTGGTCACAGCCGATTGCAATTTTCATAGTTTTTTTGCACCTTCCTTTTCAAGCAACAGGCGCTCTGCCTGTGATAATTTTAAATATGACGGCCTAAGCTCGGAGTGGTGGATGGTCAAACCCTGCATTGTCGCTATATGCGCCGCCTTTGCAACACCCACCGCCGATTGAGCATCGGTCAGCACCAATGCACCCTCTGTGTCGGGATTTCCGACGCTGTCGGGGCATAGCCTTTTGACATTTTCGCCGTTTTTTTCAAAAAAAGCGTAGTAATACTCGCCCGGGCGGGAGGTAATGCGTGCGCATATTTTACCGTCTACGGGCGCATCGTAAGCCATGGCCTCGAGCGAGGAAATACCGCAAGAGGGCTTGTCGGTCGCCCAGCAAAAGCCCATAATGGTTGCAATGCCGATGCGTATACCGGTGAAAGAGCCCGGACCGACGGCGACGGCAAAGCAGTCTATATCGTCCATGCTTGCCTGCTCTCCGGTGTTCGATTGTGCTACAAATCGGTTTTGCTTTAACATATCCTCAATGGCAGGCAGAAGGTTAGAGCTATGGTCGAGCATGGCGTCCCTGTGGAGCTTTGCGACAATCTCACCGTCACGCATGACGGCGCACATGCCTATCGGGCCGGTGGTGTCAATGGCAAGTATTGTCATGTATGCAAATCCTCCTGTCGTTTTCCGAGATTTTTTCAATATTAATATAAATCGTATCGGGCGGAAGCAGGTCGCTTGCTATCTCTGCCCATTCAATAACGCAAAGTGCGCCCGATTTGAGATAATCCTCAAAGCCGATATCCCAAAGTTCCTCACCACTGCTTAGGCGATAAAGGTCAAAATGGCAGATTTTACGTGCGCCACGATATTCGTTGACCAGCGCATAAGTCGGACTGCTGACACGGTCTAAAGCGCCCATTGCCGCCGCAAGACCACGCACAAATGCGGTTTTTCCGGCTCCCAAGTCGCCCGAAAGGGCAATTACGCTCACTTTTGAAAGCTCGGGCGCAAGCCGAGCGGCAAGTTGCTCGGTCGAGCTGACATTGTCTGTATTATATGTTTTTTTTGCCAAGCATTTACCCTCCGTTTTGTGGCGTTGCAAATTACTTTTTACATTTTACCATCTTTTTTGGATTTTTAAAAGAGTTTTAGAGTTTTTTGGCGGAAAATATAATTTTTTTGCAGGGCAAGAGGGTGTGACGGGCAATTCGCGAATCGTCCCTACAGTCGTTATTCGCAACCTGTAGGGAATGCATTGTATGCATTCCGCCATCGGCACGCATGCAATGCGTGCCCTACAATGCCCAAAACTCCCGAAAATTGCACTAATTTTCCCATTGTTAACAAATAATACAATTAATGTACACTAAAATGATACACTTTAATGTTATACTTTGCATATAGGGTGTCCAACAACCTTATGCAAAGGAGGTATAACAATGCAAAAAGGTAAAATTATAGCCGTATCGGCGCTTGCGATGTCGGCGATTGCTCTTGTGTTTGCGGCAAATGCTTTTGCAAACGAGAGCGGAATAGGAGAGGAGCAAAATATGGGTGAAAACAAGATTGTACAGGAAACCGCTGTCGATATGCAACAGCTGATTGACAGCAAAAACCTCAGCACCATTTACCTTGCAGGCGGATGCTTCTGGGGGGTTGAGGCCTATATGGAGCGTATACCCGGGGTGTATGACGCCGTGTCGGGTTATGCAAACGGCACGACCGAAAATCCGACTTATCAAGATGTCCTTTATTCCGGCACAGGGCATGCCGAAACGGTGCGTGTCATCTATGACAGCGAGCAGGTGAGCCTGAGCAAATTGCTCAGCCAATTTTTCAAGGTGGTAGATCCAACCACCCTCAACAAGCAGGGCAATGATGTCGGAACACAGTACCGCTCAGGGGTTTATTATGTGCAGGAAAGCGACAAGGAAACTGTGGAAAACAGCCTTTCCGACCTTGCGGCAGAGTATGAAAAGCCGATAGTTGTCGAGGCACAGATGCTTGAAAACTTCTACTTGGCGGAGGAATATCATCAGGACTATTTGACCAAAAACCCAAATGGATACTGCCATATTGACTTAGGTTTGGCGACCGAAGGGATAGAAATCAGCCCTGAGCTGTATCCTGCGCCACCCATAGAGGAAATCAGAAGCGCACTTAGTACGATTGAGTTTGATGTGACCCAGAATGCCGGCACCGAAATGGCATTTACAAATGAGCTCAACGGCAACACTGAGGTGGGCATTTATGTCGATATAGTGACCGGGCAACCGCTGTTTTTGTCGACAGATAAGTACGATTCGGGCACAGGTTGGCCGAGTTTTACAAAGCCTATAGCCTCGGAAGTGGTGGCCGAAGTGCCGGATTTGTTTGCCTTTGCCGTCAAAAGCACCTCGGGAAACACCCATCTCGGTCATGTTTTTAACGATGGGCCGCAAGATGAAGGTGGATTGCGATATTGCATTAACGGCGCATCGCTTAGGTTTGTACCGTATAATTCAATGGTCGAGGAAGGGTATGGATACCTGCGCCATCTGTTGAGCAACAGCTCATCGGTGACCATAATACCGGCAAATCCCTAATATGTAGGGGAGGGGTCAGAGCCCCTCCCCTACATTTTTAT
>CAYJAS010000002.1:7628-11017 GCA_964367895.1 uncultured Oscillospiraceae bacterium
TTAAAACAGGCAATGTCAAATGACATTGCCTGTTTTGCATTTAATTTACTTGTACTCGTCGAAAAATCCGTCGATAATTCCGACCAAACGGCCGATTTCCGGCTTGCTTATCTGCTCGTTTGCACCCAGTTCTTTGCCTTTGATGCGCATTTCATCGCTTATAATCGATGAGAACAGAATGACCGGCAATTCTTTGAGCTTGGCATCTGTCTTAATCAGCTTTGTCAGCCTGTGACCGTCCATCATGGGCATTTCAATATCGGTGACGATAACATCAATATAATGGGTGATCGGTTCGGGCTTGCTTTTTGCATCGCACAGAATATCCCATGCCTCTTGCCCGTTCTCGGTTTTGATTATATTGACATATCCCGCACGCTCAAGGCAGCTGACAATCATCTTAGACAGCACCATAGAGTCCTCTGCCATAAGAATTGTGCGGCTACTGCTGGCACGCTCGCCGAGGCTTTCAACCTCTGAATATTGAATGCCGCTGTGCGGATTGAGCTCGACGATGATTTTCTCAAAGTCGAGAATGGTCACAAGACGATTGTTGAGGTCGGCAACACCGGTTGCCACACCCTCATCACCGCCATAAACCACCTTGTCAACCTTTTTGATTTGAGTCCACGACACATTTGTTATGCCTACGACGGCATGAATGTGAAAGGCGAACTCCTCACCATTAAAGTTAGCAACAACAAAAATGTCACGGTCGGGATTGTCGGAGGCCGAAAGGCCGAGGTAGCTTGCAAGATTTATCACCGTGATAACCTTGTCACGAGGTTTGAAGATGCCCTCGACAAAAGGATGTGCCTTTTGCATCGGCTGAATGGGCATGACCTTCATAATCTCACGCACTTTGGCGACATTTATACCATAATGGTTGTTGTCTATGGTAAACTCCATAATTTCAAGCTCATTTGTGCCTGATTCAAGCAAAATGCTGGTTTGTTTTACTTCTCGCATACTAAATCAGTCCTCCCAATGAACTTTTTATCAATATTTGCTCGCTCCGCTATTTGCATAGTCATAATCGTCATATTGCGGCTCTTTGGGTGCATATGCCGCAGGTGCGGTGCGTGCTGCAGATGAAATATGTGACTCGGTGCCTTTGAGCCTGAACTCGCCGACCAAGTTTTTAAGCACTTGTGCCTGTGCCGAAAGTTGCTCGCTGGCCGCCGCACTTTGCTCGCTGGTGGCCGAGTTTGTCTGCACAACTGCCGAGATTTGGTCTACGCCGATGGTGATTTGCGAGATTGCCTCGGCCTGTTGTGAGGAAGCATCGGAAATCTTGGAGATGGCTTCTACCGAGCTACCTGCATTTTGCGCCACATTTGTAAGTGCCGAAGCGGTGTCTGCGGCAATTTGCACGCCGTTTTGAACCGCTTTGAGGGTGTTCTCAATAAGCACAGCAGTGTCCTTAGATGCCTCTGCCGACTTGCTTGCCAGCGTTCTGACCTCATCAGCAACAACGGCAAAGCTTCTGCCTGCCGAGCCGGCGTGTGCCGCTTCGACGGCGGCGTTGAGTGCCAGCAAGTTTGTCTGGAAGGCGATATCTTCGATGGTTTTGACAATTTTGCTTATCTCGCTCGAGCTTTGGCTGATGTCGTTCATGGCGGCAATCATCTTTTCCATCTCGATATTGCTCTTTTCCATTTCGGTGCCTACATAGGTTGCGCTTTCACTTGCCAAAACGGCATTTGCGGCGTTGTCATTGATTTGCGAGCTGATTTCGCTGATTGAGGCGGCAAGTTGCTGAAGTGAGCTTGCCTGCTCTGTTGCGCCTTGGCTGAGCGCTTGTGCGCCCGAAGAAACCTGCTCTGAGCCTGCCGAAACCTGCTCCGAGAAGGAGGAAATTTGGGAAAGCGTGCTGTTAAAGGCCTCCAAAACGCCGGAAATAGCATGTCCGATTTCGATAAAGTCACCTTTAAACTCAACCTTGGGAGCGACATTGAGATTGCCCGCCGCCATCTCGGTCATGGTGTGATTGATGTCGCTGACATAAGCGTCAAGCTCATGCGACATACTGCGCATAGCCTGCGAAACAATGCCCATCTCATCTTTAGAGGTGTATGCGATGTCGATTTTGAGGTTGCCCTCTGCCATCTTGTTTGCCGCAGCTTCCATCTGGCGAAGGGGCTTGACAAAGGAGTTGGTCAGAACAATGCAGAAGGTAATTACCAAAATTATTGCAACTGCGCCGAAAATGGCAAAAATCAGCGTGATACTTTCTGTGGTGTTATACATTTCCTCAAGGAAAATATCAGCATTAGCGCTGTTTGCGTCGTCTATAGTATCAATATTGCCGACAATTGTTTCGAGCAATGGAATCATCTCTGTTTCGAAAACGGTCAGTGTATTGCCGGTTGTATTGGCCTTTTCAAACAAAGTACCGAGGGTTCCCAAATCTGCGATAAGGCTGTTTGCCACTTCAACATCATGCGTCATGACAAAGGGAAGTTGGTTGGCCTCAGCGACAATTGCTGCAAAGGTTGCGCTGGCAGTTGCTGCCTCCTCGGGAGTGGGAGCGCCATTGGGATCTTCCATGCCCATAACCACTTGATACATCTCTTTTTGAAGTTGCTCGATCTCCTCGCTCAGGCTGGCGGTAATACGCATTGGAGCATAAGTGCCAAGGCCGTACTCTTCGATCATCCCGGACATTTGCCCGAACTCGATGATTCCAAAGGCCAAAACGCCTACCAAAACTGCCAAAATAAGTGCGAAGGTGACGATAAATTTTGCTTGGACTTTCATGTTTTTCATTTGCTACACAACCTTTTCAAATAATAGTTTTTTAAAAATAAAATAGCTGACATGTTCAAAACAGCCCCCTCAGGGCTATTGCAAAAAAAGCCTAAATGAAAATAGGGTAAGTCAAACTGCATCGATATAAGTCTATCAATGCAGTTATATCAAAATTACTTTGTCATGTCAAGCGTATTATTAATCATCGCTTTCATAATTTCAAAGACCGACAGATTGGCGTCATAAGCGTTGGAGGCCGCCATCAAATCGATCATTTCTTCTGTGGTGTCAACATTGGGGTAGAGGACATAGCCGTTTTCATCCGCTTGCGGGTGGGTGGGGTCATAAACCTGCTTAAAATCACGCTCGCTTTCAACCACTTCGGCAACACGAACACCGCCACTGGCGTTTTCAAGCTCTTGTGCAAATGTAAGCGGACGCTCCTCAAAAACCACCTGCTGTCTGCGGTAGGGTTCTCCCGATTCGGTTATCGTGGTGTCTGCATTTGCAATGTTTTGCATTATGATGTTTGTGCGAAACCTCTCGGCGGTCAGTGCCGAGCCGACAATGTCAAGTGAAGATAAAAACGCCATAAAACGCCTCCTTTGGTGTGTATTGTGTGGATGGGAACGAGGGGA
>CAYJAS010000002.1:11117-12808 GCA_964367895.1 uncultured Oscillospiraceae bacterium
CCCTACTTGGGAGCATTGTTTAAAACATAGCTGAAATTGTCAAACTCGCCTCTGATTTTGGTGAGAAGCATTGAGTTTTGGACATATGCCTTGTAAAGCTCCATGCTCTCTTTTTCAAGGTCTACATTGTTACCGTCAGGCAGAAGCGACAGAGCATCGCTCTCAACAACGTTGACGCCGATAGTGCTCGGGTAATTTTCCCCGGCCTCAGTCAGCACTTGCGCAAAATTGATCTCTTTGCTCTTGTAGCCGGGGGTTGAGATGTTTGCAATGTTCTGCGAACTGAGCTCCTGCTGTAAAGCGCTCAGCCGAACACCTGCCTCAAGGGCTTTAAAGTCTTTTGAGTTAAAAAACATGGGCTATCTCTCCTTTTAGCACAAAGTGCTTATCCTGCCGTTTCACTGCGGCGAAGCTGTTTGTCTGCTTGGGAATAAGCGTCACGCAGTTCGCCTATCATTGTGACCACCTCGTCGATAGAGCTCATGTCTTTTTTGACATTTGCCTGCACGGCGACATGATTAAAATAATCGTAAAGCGAGCTGAGATTGTTTGAAATTTCATAATTGAAATCAAGGGTGCCTTGCAGATAAGACAAGATGCTCTGTGCCTTTTGCAAACTGCGGTTTACCTCTGTGTAATCCTTTTTGCTGTCTGCAATTTTTGCGACGCTGAACTGCTTAATCAGTGCATCATACAGAGTGTTGAGCATATCGCCTTGGGTCATGGTCATGACCGACTGCTGTTTATACGCATTGTAGGGGTTGCTGTTCATCATTACAATCACCTTTTCCTTAAACCGCTGTTAATATGTCGTAAACTGCTGTGCAAGCCAAGAGCTTTGGGCGGTGTAATCGCTGAGTATGGTTTCCATCGCGGTGAACTGATCCCAATATCTTGTCTTTTCAAGCTCGTATCTGTCTTGAAGTTGCTCAATGCGGTCTTCAATGCTCTGAAGCTCACGGTAGATGTTGTTGTCATTGGCCGAGGTGGTGTCCTCATACCCGGCAATTTGCACTATCGAGCCGGGGTTTGCACCACTGGTGCTTGCCGCCGCTTCGATTGCCGCTTCGAGTTGAAGGCCGATGCCGTTTTCGCCGGTGAAAAGGTTTTTGACAGCCTCCGGGTCGGCCGACAGTGCCGTTCTGAGAGCATCGGTGTCAAGGGTAATTTTGCCGTTGTCTTTATAATTTGAGGTGGTTTCAATTCCAATGCTGTAAAGTGCGATGTCAGATCCCTCCGGGGTGGTGTAAAGTATCGAGCGGATATGGCTCATAAAATCGTTGATGGCCGAATCATTGCGAAGCAGGCCTTCTTTTGCCTTTTCCTCCCAAAGCTCGATTTCGCTCTCGCTCATTTCCTTTTTTTGGTCGGCGGTCAGCGGAGCGTAATCTCTGTAATTTGCCTCTTGGCCGATGTATTCGTTGAGCTTGTCGATCATCTCGTTATAATCTTCGACAAATTGCTCAAAGGTTTCGACAATGCTGTCAATATCCTGCGAAGTGGTTATGGTCGAAGCTTTATAAACAGGGTCTGCATCGGTGCCGGTGTTTTCGCTGACGGTCAGCAGTTGCATGGTGACACCGTCCACCGTGACAAGGTTTGAGCTTCTCGAAGTTTCGGCACCGTTTACCGAGATTTTGGCATCGGAGCCTACCTTTACCGCATCTGTGCCCAGCGACCCGTCACCGAAG
>CAYJAS010000002.1:12908-30282 GCA_964367895.1 uncultured Oscillospiraceae bacterium
TCTTCCACTGCCGAGGCGCTGTTGACATCGACAGTTGTCTGCTCAAAGCTGACGACCGAACCGTCTTTTATAATTAAGTTTCCGTCTTGATATTGAATGGTGGGGTTGTCGCTCTCATCTTTAAAGGTGGCTTCAAGCCAAGTGTTAAAGGCAAGGTCAATTTGCGCCTTTGTATGGGACTCGCCTTCCTCCGGCTCGCCGAGTTTGAAGGTGTATTTTTCACCGTCTACATACATTACGAGTGAGGCATTTTCCGAAGTTTCATAATTGGAAGCGAGTCCGGAGCCTTCAATTTTTCCGACGGTAAGTTGTGAGCTTATCGCCTTGTCTGAGTTATTTATGGCCGTTGAGCCAAACATCTTGGTGAGAAGATCGCCGGTCTGCTGGCTCATCTCTATGCCAAACTGAGCACCTGTGGACGAAGCTTCAAGCTTAAAGGTGTCGGAAATGGACGAGAAGGTCATTGTAACCCCTGCGTCGCTTGCGTTGATGGTGCGCATCATTGAGCCGACGCTGTCGTCACCGCTAAAGGTAAACTGCTCGCCGTTTATGGTAAAGCTAAACACATCGCCCGATAGGCCGAGCTCGCTCAACTTGGTGTTGGTGTTGACCTGTGTCGAGCTACCCGGGGTGATGCCTAAGTGGTTTGCATCTGCGCCGGTGATTAGGATTTCGTGTCCGGCTTCTACTTCGGAGCCGTTCATTATATTTACGCTGAACTCAAGGGTGCTGTCTGCAGTATTAAACTCTACTTTGACATAGTCGCCAAAGGCGCTTCCAACTTTTTCGCTCAGTGCATCTGCAATGCTTTGAGCGGTGATGGTTCCGTCAGTGCCAGCTTCGATATTGTCAAGTACTAGAGTTTTATTCACGCCGTCAAGCGACAGGTCAATTGAAAAATGCTCGTCAAAATCTATATGCGAGCCCTCAAACATGGTGACTGCATTGCCGCTTGCATCTTGAGCCGAGCTTGAAGTTGCACTCGAAAGTCCGGTAAGGGCAAGACCGCCCGCCGTAGAGTCGGACGAAACGGTGACCGATTGGCCGGGCTGTGTGAGTATTCTCAGTTTGCCCTCATATGTAGTTGCCTCGGCATCGACGCCTGCAGCCTCAAAGGCGGCGTTAAAAGCGTCAGTCATCTCCTGCTCGGTGCTCAGCGTGTTGAGGTTTACGCTGACCTCGGTACCGCCGATGCTCAGCACTACCTTTTTGGAGAAGGTTTCGGTCAACTTGTCGGTATCCGAGAGGGAGGAGGAAATTATCGAGTTACTGCTAACTTGCTTACCACCCGAAAGCGATGCCGCCGTGGCAAGTTCTTTTACAATGACATTTAGGTCGCCTGTCAGAGCATCGTCACTTGTGCTGATAATGCGCAAAGCATCATCGCCGCTCAGTGAGCTGGTGCGTGCGTTGAAAAAGTCGGGATTTGTGAAGTTTGTGGTAAGGCTGGAGCCGTAAGAGCTGTCAAAATACTTTGAAGAAAAATCGTTTATCAAGGTAATGACATCACGATAATCCTCCTGCTTCCACAGGGCTTGTTGCTTTAGGGCATTTTGCGCGTCAATTTTAGACTGGGTGCCCGAAAGCATCTCCTTTACCATTGAATCGGTATCAAGTCCGGAAATCATTCCGGAAAAACCGTTGTTAGTGCTGTTTTCAACACTGTAATATGAAGATGAACTCACATTCATAATTAAAACCTCTTTATCATAATTATTATATCAGAATACTTTTTCTCTGTCGAGCATAAATATATTAAATTTATGTCACTACATTTTAACATGCTTATAAAATATCTAAGGCAAAGCCGATATTTGTGCGGTGTTGTCTTAAATTAATTTGTCACGCTCCATGCCCATGACCTTGTTGCGACCGGTCTGCACAGATTTGTGATATCTATCGGCAACCGAAAGCCCGCTTTGTGTAAGCTTTTCGATGCCCTCTAAAACCCTGCTTTTTTCAAAGTCAAGGTGTTTTTTCACGCTTTGTTCATTTTGAATTATTCGGTTTACAATGGCCTTGACAGCTAAAGATGCATCGTAAACCCGTGCCATATCCCCGTCAAGAGGGGAGCGGTCACAGCTGTTGTTAAGCGCTCGGCGCAGCAGCTCGTTTTGCTCTGCTTGCGCCCTAAGCTGTAGGTCAATTTCATCTATAGCGTTTATAATCTTTGACCGTTTTTGCATACTTTGCGCCAGTTCCTCAACCTTATATAAAGTCATGGCGGAGGTTATGCTCTCCATCTCGGCAAACAGCTTGCGCTTTTGCTCGAGTTTTTGTAAAATTAAATTGTAGTCAACCATAGTTTTATCTTCCTTTCAATCGGCTTTGCCAAATTGAAATATATATGCTATAATGGGTGAAATGCTAAAAACTCGGAGGTTTGCAAATGTTCATTAACCAGGATAAATCCAAATCGCACGGCATTTTAAGACTGATAGAGGGCACAGAGCTTGCGGTCGGCTCGGTATCGGTCGATTATGACATGAAATCGGTCACCTTTAAGAGCGATTTCGTGCCACTTTATAATATCGGCACGCCGGTTGAAATGGTGAGGGTTCACGACGGACGTGAGGTGCACCGCTTTGTCGGCGGAGTTTATATATCGGACAAAACCATGATGAAAATCCTGCCGACCGACGACGAGGTTTTGCCCGGTGCCGAGTATTATTATTGTGTGGGCAAGAGCTATCCGCTCACTTTAAGCTCGCCCGAAATCCAAAGCGAGATGCCCCAAAAGCGCAAGTGGTTCGGAAAAAGCAAGAAGGACGATCAAGCGATTGAAATAGTCGCCGAGATAGTCGAGCTTACCCCGAAAATGCTTGTGTTTAAATATGATGTCAACACGGTTATATCAAGCGGGCAAACGATAAAAGTGTGCGCCGATGCCGCTCTCCCTCTGCCCGAAAGTTTTGAGCTCAGCATCAAAAAAGCTGTGTCTTTCGGGCCGAACGCCTGCTATATATGCGAGATTTTAGGTCTTTCAAACGAGCAAACCGACAAGCTTTCAAGTTTTTTACTAAAGCAAGCGACAGAGACCTTTAAGCTACTCTGAGGGCGGATTTGCCTTGATGTTCTTAAGCAGTCCACGGATATCGGCGCCCTGCTGAGCGACAATAGCACTTTTGTTCTCCTGCGCCGTGGTGTAAATCTCCTTGCGCCAGATTTTAAATCTGTCGGGCGCATCTATACCCAAACGAACCTGTTTTGCGATGTCGGTCACAGTGATTTCTATCAAACCGTCACCGGTGTCAATGACAAGACATTCGTCCTGTTTTCTTGAAATAACCAACATAGCCCTTACCCCTGCTTGCCAAGCTTATATCGCACCGGATAATCCTGCTCGAGTATTACCTGTGCGCCCAGCTTTTTTTCGGTGTTTATCAGAACGGGACTTTTGAGGTTGAGCGACACATTTTGGTCGCCGTGCGACATATTTCCGATTACCCAGCAAACAAGCTCCCCTTGGTCGAGCAGACTTTCTGCAAGCGCCGTTACACCCGGCTTGTAGAAGGAGGAAAGCGGACTTGGGTCAAACATAATAAAGCAAACGGCGGGATCTTCCGTCGATTGAAGCCAAACTATATCCGGCCCGATGTCATTGTCGTGCAGAAGGATATAGTTTTTATATTGCTCAAAGCCAAAAGGCGGCTGTTTAAACTCGATTACATCTTCGGGGGAGAGATCCACCTCTCCGAAATCACGCGTTTTAAATATCATTTAACACACTCCGTAAGTTATTTTTTAGGCCGGTTCCTCATAATTTGGGTCTGAACTGCGCGGAATGTAAATCGGTGTGCCGACATATTCAATGTCGACGCTCGGATGCTCGACAATTCTCATGCGAACACTGCCCGGTATGTAGCTCATCTCGTTTTTCTTGACCTGCCAGTCATAATTGACCGTTCCGCCGCTGTACTCAAAGCTTATTTCGGGCGGTACCCAAGATAAATCGACGCTGCCGCTGGGCAAAAATGCAGTGTAGCTTACCGCTTGCTCAAGCACCTTTTCACGGATAATACTGGCTATGGTGACGCCGTCCTCAATATTTGCCATTTGTTGACCGTCGCTCACCTGCTCGGCGGTGTATTGCGAAATGCCCTCTTGTCCCTGCTGTGCTCTTTGCTGCATTTGGTCGGCCGAGTTTTTAAGACCGATTGAAGCGCGAGCCTGATAGCTATCAATATTGAGCTGTGTAGGCTCGGTCTTAATGGCTATTTCAGCCTGCTCGGTTTTCATGTTTGGATTTGGCACAAAATCCTGCTTGTATTCAAGGCGTGCTCGCTCTATATCGAGCTCATATTTTGTAGGAGTAACCGTGATTTGTAGTAATTGCATTAAAAAGCCACCTCTCTGAAGATTTTATAATATAATTAATTTTTTAATTCCCGTTTATGCCGGTTTTGGCAGTTCCCCCTAAAAAACTATCCCAAAAAGTCCATAAGCGAAGTCGGGAGTATTCTGGAGCCCATCTGGGTGACCGCTTTCAGAACAAAATCGTTCATAGTAATTGCGGTGGCAAGCTCTGCTTCGTCGACGCCCATAAGATTGTCAATTCTCAGCCTGTAGCTGTCAATTTCCTTTTCATAGCGTGTGACAAGATTTTCAAGCATATTGGTTTTTGCGCCGATATCTGTCAGGTTGGTCACAAAATCGTCGGTCGCATCAACCAGTCTTGTATGTGTCTCGCCCAGCAAATCGACATCAAAGTTTGTGATATTGTTTTCGATATCGTTCAGAATATTGTAAATATTGAGCGAGTTGCCGTCTGCATCGACACCGAAGCCCATGATGTCAAGGCCGGAGTAGGAAACTCCCATCGCCGTGTTGGCATCTACTGTGCTGCCTGTCATGGTAAGTCCAAGGCCGACATCGACAAAAATATCCTCGTCCATCGGTATCGGTTGTCTGTCACCTGCGGCATCTGTGTAGTAATAACCGTCTGCGTCATGCATGATGCTGTCTACCGGTATGCCGTTATAGGTCAGAGTGCCGTCTGCCGCCGCCTCAAATGGCTGAAGAAGACTTGCATTTGCGCCACCGAAAATGAAACGGTCGCCCTGCTTTATATTTGCATACTGCAAAAACTCTTTTTTGAGTGAAGCAACCTCGGCGGCAATCGCCTGCCTGCCGGCTTCGCCTTTGTCCTCACTCATGGCTGTTAGCGCAAGCTCTTGAGCACGCACCAGCAAATCTTCAATGCTGTCCATGCTGTCCTCGGCGGTGGAAAGCTCATCATATATCGTTTCGACATTGTCAAGCTGTTTTTCCACCGTGTAAAGATCCATGCGAGCGTACATAACACGAGAGCCTGCCGAAACATCGTCCGACAGTCTTTCAAAACGGTGGCCCGAAGCTAATTGCTCATTGGTTTTAGCATAGGCGGACTTTGCGGTATTAAGGTGCTTTAAATAATTCCTTGAAGTGGTAATATCAGCTATTCTTGTTGACATTTTTATTTCCTCCTATACTATAATCCGACTCTGCCCATGCGATTGACTATAACATCAAGCATTTCGTCGAGGGTGGTCATAACACGAGCCGCCGCCTCATATGACTTTTGATATTTGAGCAAATCGGTCGTCTCCTCGTCCTGCGAAACGGCCGACACCGAATCACGTGTGTCAAGGAAATCGTCGGCTATCTTGGCGTAAGAATCGCGTCTGCCTTCGTGGAAGCTGATGTCCGAGGCCAACTTGGTGGTCATATTGATATTGTACTCAATAAAAGTGCCGGTGAACTTTTCGCCGTAAGAGTCAAAGGTGTAGACATTGTCAGCAAAACGAGAGGCTATAAGCTGTGCATAATCCTCGGTCTCGACATCGGGGTTGTAGATAAAGTATCCGGCGCCCTGCTCTGTCCAGTCTTGGCTGATTGTGATATTTGCCGCCGTTACCGGCAGTTTGTCCGAGGTCTCACCGGGCTGGCCGCCCGGAATGCTTGCCGCGAGAAATTCTTTGTACATGACATTGCCGTTGGCATCGACCATCGGCTCGCCGGTCGTTTCATCATACATGGGCACCGAGGTATTTACCATCTGGGCAAGTGTTGCGGCAAAGGTGTTTATCTGATCCCTGTAATAGGGGATACCTTGAAACTGTGTTTCGGTGTTGCTCTGCATGTTGATACCACGTCCGTTTAGGTAATCCATGCTGGCTAAAATGCTTCCCGATTGGGGAATGATGCTCTCGCCCGAATCGAGCCAGCGTATGGCGACCGTGCCATCGTTGTTTGTATTCATCTGAAGTCCGGTGTAGCTTTCCTCGGTCACGGCAGGGTATCCGCCGAGTTCGACATTTACCATACCGTTTGAAAGCTCTGTGACATGTATGTCGGCATAGCCCGAAAGCTCGTCAAGCAGTAGATTTCTCTCGTCAAGAAGTTCGTTGCTTAGATGATATTCATCGTTGGGGTTTAAAAGCACCTCTGCGGAGTTTCCGATTTGGTCGTTTAGGTAGGCAATTTGCGCCAATATCTCGTTTGCTCTGTCGGTGGTTATTTGCAGATCAACCGTCTGCTGGTCGGCGACGGTGGTCAGTCGCTCGTCCATCTGCGAAAGCACCTGTGTGATATTTCTGAAAGCCGACATGACGATATTTGCCTCGGTTTCCATGGTCGGGTTTTGTATAAAGTCATTTAAACTTTCGTAAATGCTCTGCATCGCACCGAAAAGTCCGGACTCGCTGGTGATGTCGGCGCCGTCACCGAGCGCCGTTTGAATGTCGCTCAAAATGTCGCTGACTTGGCTGTGATAGGCCGTTTGGGTGTATTGCTCACGGAAACGCTTATCCAAAAAACTGTCACGGGTTTGGGAAACGCCGAGAGCCTCAACGCCCTGACCTTTAAGGCCGACTTGATTGCTTGCCACCTTGGTATAGCGTGACGGAGTGGCGATAGATGCCCTGTCAACGCTCTGTCTGGTGTATCCGGTGGTGTGTATGTTCGAAATATTATGTCCGACGATATCTATAGCCTTCTGATTTGTGAAAATAGCCGTCTTGGCCGTTTCAAATCCGCTGAATGTTGGGCGCATTTTGTCTTCCTCCTAAATATTTTCCAAGATGGCGCTTCCCTCGCGAAGGCCGCTTTGTCGTGTTCCGTCCGCCTTGTATGCACCGCCCGGTTCGGTGGCACGTAAAAAGCGAAGTTCCGAGTTTGCGATGTCCATGGTCACCCGATTGAGCTCTTTAAGCTCGGTGACCAGTTGGTTCATATCGGTAAAGGCGAGTACAAATTGACTGCGCTCCTCACCTTCAAGGGTTTCGACGATTTGCGCCGCCGTTTTGCCCTCAAGCCCTGCGGCATTTTGGGCATCCAAGCGTTTTTTCTCGCAGTTTTGCAGTTTCATGTTGAGCGCCTGCTGTTTTTGCATAATCTGCTCGACCTGCGGTATTTCCCGAGCTAAAAGTGACTGCCGCTTTTGCTGTTCACAGTCGATAATGTCCCTAAGGGCGGTCGACAGGGCGTTCATACTGCCGACAAAACTCTCTATTTCAGTTCTCATATGCACCGCCCGCTCACATCGGTTTTGCGACAATGCCGCAAACCTTTTCAAGTACAGCGGCGGCAATATCGTTTGAGGAGAGGGGGCAATTGTCACCGCTGTACTGCTCACGAAGCTGTGCAATACGGGCGGTAGAGGTTTGCGGTGCCGATTCAAGCTGTTGTGACATGCGCTTTACTTCGGCGTCAAGACGTGCTTTAAAAGAGCCACCGGCGCTGATGTCAATGACATCACCCTTGGGGGCTGTGCTGTCTTTTGATGCCGACGCACCGTCCTTTTCACGCTGAACATAGGGTCTGTCAAGACCTCCGGCCTTTTGTATTTGATACCTATCATGAATACCTTTTATTGACATAAAAAGCACCTCCGTTTTTCATTAAAAACCCAAAGTTTACCTATTTTACGGGTCTATTCACATAAGTTATTCGACAGTTGAGTTTTTTTTAAAGGGGCAATGCAAATTATTTTTCAAAAATCGTGCATTATTTGCCGGTTTTGCTTTACATGCACTTTACATTATTGCTTGTGCACTTGGAAAAAATTCAACACTTTGTTAACAATTAGGTGAAAATTCGAGTTTTTTTAAAATATTTTTTCAAAAACTTGTTTTTTTTGCACATAAAGGCTTTACAATTTTAGCCTCGCATATTAAAATAAGATATAAACGTTCTGGGATTATTCCACGATAAGTCTTTTTGATGCTAAAATACTGCATTGATAAAATATTCAAAAAATATACGGGTTTTGTATGGAATTGTGCTTTTGACAGGGGCTCAGCTCTGTCGATTTGAAAGGAGTAAAACTTATGTTTATCACCAAAATGCCGGCTATAGAGCCGACAAAGGATTTCATGACACAGTCAGCACCGGCTCCGGCCGAGCCTTCGGGCGGTGCATTTCAGAATATGCTTAATTCGGCAATAGAGGCGACAGAAAAGGCGCAGGCTGTCTCCGAGATAAACAGTTACGAGCTTGCCCTGGGCGATGTTGACGATTTGGCGCAAATTCAGATTGACTCACTCAAAGCACAGACCATGATTCAGACCACCGTCCAGCTCACATCACGAGTTGTAAGCGCATATAAAGAGATTATGCAGATGCAAATCTAACACCTTTGGCAGATCACAATGCGCATTGCAATTTTTAGGGGGATTGATAAGAGTTGAACGATCTAAAGCTTAAAGACAATTTGCTCCGCATCAAGGTATTTTTTGTACAAATGCCGAAAAAACGGAAAATTATTCTTGCCGCCGTGGGCGGTGGGGTTATTGCCCTTGCCATCGCATTAACCCTTTTTCTAAACAGCGACAGTGAGCCGGAATATCGAGTGCTGTACTCCAATATCACGACGAGCGAGTCAAGCGAGATATATATGAGCCTTTTGCAGATGGGTGCAGATCCGGTTATAGACGAAAACGGTGACATTACCGTGCCGTCAAACGAATATGATATATGGATACTTCAGTTGGCGGCGCAGGGGTATCCGAGGTCTGCCCCGGCATATGATATTTTCGCAAGCTTTTCGGGTATGACCACTACAGAGTTTGAAAACAGACAGTGGCTTTTGTTCCAGCTTCAGGAAAATATCGCCGTAACCCTTTCGAGGATGGAGGCGGTGTCAAGCGCCGTGGTCACCATAAATGTTCCCGAAACCAGCAGCTATGTTTGGGATCAGATAAGCGACCCGACGGCATCGACGGCCGGAGTTGTGGTAAACCTTCAGCCCGATGTGACTTTGCAACCCGAGCAGGTTTCGACAATTAAAAATCTTGTTGCGGCAAGTGTTCCGCAACTTTCGGCGGAAAATGTCGTGGTGGTGGATGCCGCAACCACTATGGAGCTGTCGTCGGTGCCCCTTGAAGAAGAGGGCGTAAACAGCATTTCCATATCACAAAACTATGATTTTGAGCGACAAGTGGCAAGCCAGCTTGAAGATAATGTTGAGAGATTACTACAGGCCAGATATGGCGAGGACGGTGTCGTCGCCGTTGCACAGGTCACGATAAACTACGACAAGATGATTACCGAACAGCTTGAACTTGTAGAGCGTCCGCTCAACGAAGACGGCACGGGCGGTGGCGGATTTATCACAGATTCGTCGGGCGCATATACAGGGGACGGCGACCAACCGATAGGTGATATTGTCGGCGAGGAAAACAACACCGATATCCCTGTTTACCAGTTTGTCTATCCTGACAACACCGATGAGGCAAGTTATCTTGCGTGGGATGTTGACGTCGATTATTCCTACATAAAAACACAGATAGAGCACGGCAACGCAATTTTGGAGCGTGCTACCATCTCGGTTATGGTGGACGAGGACAATATGAGTCCGGCACGTCAGCAGGAGCTTACAAGCCTTGTGTCGACCAGTGTTGATATACCGGCAGAGCTGATTTTCGTGTCGCAAATCGACCCGGACGCTCCCCTTGAGCCGACAGGCCCCGATACCGAAACCGAACCTGAGCCAGAACCCGAACCGGGCGGATTCTTTGCAACTTTGCCCTTGTGGGTGCTGATAGCGGCCGGTGGTGGGCTGTTGCTGATTATTGCAGGCGTTGTGGTTCTCATAATTTTGCTTCGCCGCAAAAAACGCAAAAAAATGCTTGCCGCATTGGAACTTGAAGAGAGCGAACGCCTTGCAAAAGAGGCTGAAATCGCAAACTACAAAAAAGAGCTTTCCGATGCCGCA
The DNA here is from genome assembly GCA_964367895.1 of uncultured Oscillospiraceae bacterium. Taxonomy (GTDB): domain Bacteria; phylum Bacillota; class Clostridia; order Oscillospirales; family Butyricicoccaceae; genus CAYJAS01. The sequence goes on from CAYJAS010000002.1 coordinate 23,104, forward strand.
CTTGCGGCCTCCAACGCCAAAGAAGACGCCATTGTCAGTGAAGTTAAAGAGTTTGCACAGGATCACCCGGAAATCACGGCAAATCTGTTGCGCTCCTGGATAAGGGAGGATAACTAAGTTATGGCTCAACCGACAAAGAAAAGACAACTCACCCCGACCGCAAGAGCGGCGGTGGTCATTGTTGCCCTCGGCGCTTCACATGCTTCGCTGATTTATAAGCACTTGACCGAGGAGGAGATCGAAAAGGTCTCAATCGAAGTCGCGCGACTTGATCGCATGGACCCCGAGGAACTCCAAGAGATAATGGAGGATTTTTACGGGCTTTGCGTTACACAGAAGGTCATTGCCGAGGGTGGCGTACTATATGCACGTGACATCCTCGAAAAGGCCTTCGGCCCTGAGCTTGCCGCTCAGTATATGGATAGACTTTCAAACGCCATGCAGACCCACGCCTTTGAGTTTGTCCGCAAAGCCAATTACAAAAACCTGTTGATGATGATGCAAAACGAGCATCCGCAGACCATAGCCTTTGTGCTGTCGTATGCCAAGGCAGAGCAGGCCTCTAAGGTTATTTCCGAGTTGCCAAAAGAAATCCAGCTCGATGTTATTCGTAGAATTGCAAGCCTTGAAAGTGTTTCCCCGGAAATAGTTTCCACCGTTGAGACCGTGCTTGAAAAGCGCTTCTCGTCGATCGTTTCGGTAGATATGACCGAGATTGGCGGCGTAAACTATGTCGCGGACATCATGAACTTGACCGACAGAACGACCGAAAAGTTCATTTTCGACGAGCTTGGAAGGACAGATCCCGAGCTTTCCGACGAAATCCGCAAACTCATGTTTGTCTTCGAAGACATTGTCAAGCTGGACGATGTTTCGATACAGCGTGTTCTGCGTGATGTCGACTCGCAAGACCTTGCAATCGCCATTAAAGGTTCCAACGAAGATGTCAAAACTCTTCTTCTCAACAATGTTTCGGCACGTGCCAGAGACAGTATATTGGAGGATATTCAGTACCTGCGCAATGTCCGCTTGAGCGATGTCGAAAGCGCACAACAGCGCATAGTAAATGTCATCCGCGGTCTCGAGGAAACCGGAGAGATCGTCGTCTCGAGAGGCGGAGAGGAGGATGCCATAATTGCCTGATATTTTTAAGCAAAAGGGCATCTCAAAGCCGGTGGAGCGGGTCAATATTCCCGATATGCCGGTCGTACATGAGCAGTCGGAGCCCGAGGAGGAGCCGATTGCCGGGGGCGAGCTGAACATAGAGCCGGCGCTCGAGCAGGACGACAAAAGCAAGTTGCCCGAGCCTGAGCCCGAGAAGTTTACCCCGGCTATTATGACCTCGCAGGAGATAGCGGCTCATTATGCAAAGGAGCTGAAAGTGCTCGCCGCAGATGCCGTATCCAAAGCCTATTTTGATGCGATACATCAGCGCAAGGGCGAACTTAACGAGTGTATGAAGCGTGTGGACGATACCTTGCAACAACTTGAGCAAATGCAGTATAAATACATGCAGGAATACTCCCGTCAACTCAAATATTTGGCGATAGACATCGCCGAAAAGATGATAGCACAGAAAATCGAAGAGGACGAGCTTGTTCTCGCACCGCTTGTGATGCAGACCGTGTCGGGCATTAAAAACTCCGACTGGATAAATGTAGAGCTGTCTGAAAAGCTGGTTGGGCTTATAGATTTTGTTAAGCAAGAGCTTTCCCATCCCGATTTTAAAGGTAAGGCGCTGACCGTTGCGGTGCCCGGCACAAGCGATTTGATACGCATCGGCACAGAGGACGGAACAATAGTCGCCACCATATCGGCGCAGGCGGAAAATCTCAGACAGATGTTTGAGATTGAGGATTAGAGAGTGCCAAACAGTGGGTGGCAACAGGCGGATATTTCCATACCTGTGTAGGGCAAGGGCTCTGCTCTTGCCGAAAGAAAATCGCACAAGGCACAGGCGGATATGAAATCCGCCCCTACAATATTTATACCTATAAGGAGGCTCGGTTTTGCGGTACGATACACTTCTTGACATGTCAAAATACAAGCGTATTATACAGCTGACCGACCTTAAAACCCGTGAGGGTAGAATAAGCAAGGTGGTCGGCATGACCATAGAGGCGACCGGGCTTATGTGCAATATCGGGGATATATGCGCCATTCGCCCGGATGATGGTGGCTCAACTGTTTACTGTGAGGTGGTCGGAATATCGGGCAGTACCGCCTCGCTCATGCCCTATCAGGAAATTGACGGCATCGGATACGGTTGTCCGGTCACAAACACCGGCGACAGGCTTACAATTCCGGTCGGCCCCTCGCTTATCGGGCGAACGGTGGACGCTTTGGGAAACCCGATAGACAATGGGCCGCCCATTACAGACAGTGTGCCGGTTTCGATAAGCGGTACGCCGACAAATCCGCTGGTGCGACCGCCCATTACAGAGGTTATGAAACTCGGCATCAAGCCGATTGACGGACTTATCACCATCGGCAAAGGGCAACGTATCGGCATTTTTGCCGGTTCGGGCGTCGGAAAAAGCACGCTGATGGGCATGATAGCGAGAAATGTACAGGCCGATGTCAACGTAATCGCACTTGTCGGAGAGCGTGGTCGTGAGGTGGTTGAGTTTATCACCCGTGACCTTGGACCGGCAGGGGTGGAGCGTTCGGTGCTGGTGGTGGCAACTTCAGACCAACCGGCAATGATGCGTTTTAAATGTGCACAGACCGCCACCTCAATAGCCGAACATTTTCAGCAGCAGGGCAAGCATGTACTGCTTATGATGGACTCGCTAACCCGCTTTGCGATGGCTCAGCGTGAGATCGGTTTGAACACGGGAGAAGCGCCGGTGGCGCGTGGGTATACCCCCTCCATTTATTCGGCACTTCCCAAATTGCTTGAGCGTTCGGGCAATTTTGAAACCGGCTCAATAACCGGAATATATACCGTACTGGTCGAGGGTGATGATACAAATGAGCCGGTCGCCGACACGGTGCGAGGTATTTTAGACGGACATATAGTGCTGTCACGAAAGATTGCGGCACGCAATCATTATCCGGCGATAGATGTGCTGGCAAGCGTCAGCAGGCTTATGAACAATATAGTGCCCGGCGAGCATAGAGCGGCGGCAAATGAACTGCGCAATATGCTTTCGACCTATCGTGACAGCGAGGATTTGATTTCGATAGGTGCATACAAACAAGGGGGCGACCCAAAGCTTGACAAGGCAATTTTACATATAGACAAGATAAACCGCTTTTTAAATCAGGAGATAGATCAAGCCTTTACCTTTGAACAGACGGTACAAATGCTTGAACAGACGATAAAATAGGAGGTTTTGACCGTTGAAACCCTTTAAGTTTTCGCTTGACAGAATGAGGAATTTTAAACAGCAACTTCTGTCAATTGAAAAAAACAAGCTTTCAGAACTAAATGCTCAGCGTGACAGCATCGAAGGTCAAATTTCGACTGTGGAGCGTTTTAGGGTGGATAAAAACCGTGAAATGCACGAAAAACAGCGTGTTGGCATGAACTCTTCGGAGCTGTCCTCTTATCGATTTTTGCTGGACAACACCGTGCATCAGCTCGAGGGGCTGCGAAAGGAACTTGCGGAGGCTATTGTCGCCGCAGAGCATCAGCGCATTGTTGTGCTTGAGGCCTCAAGGGAGATAAGCTCACTTGACAAGTTGGAGGAAAAACAGCGTGAGGAGCATGCGCTCGAGCAAAAAAAGCAAGATGAAGCAGAGGTTTTAGAGCAGGTTAGCATGCGGTACAATTACTGATTGTTTCGGCGCAAGTCGTTTCAATATACATTATAAATAAAGGAGGTGATTAAAGAGATGAGTAATCAGGCAGTAAACCTCGGAAACGCTGTCGCCATTACCCCCGGAAAGAGCGCAAGACAAAGCGGCTCTACCTCAGCGGTTTCCGCACAGCAGGAGCAATACGGTTTTTTGGCCATTATTGACGGCATGATAGCCGCAATGCAGGCGCAAAACGCACAGTATGGCGAGTCAGCAACCCAGACGGGCACACAGCCACAGGATTTGATGTCGCTTTTTGCGGTGCAGGGCATGCAAAACCCACTTGATTTGCAGTATTTATCAGAGCTTTTGGCCGACCAAAATCAACTGAGCGGAGCGCAATTTTCATTGCCGACAGATTTTATGGCACAACTGCAAACTCTGATGGAAAACCCACAAAACACAGGCATGAGTGAGCTTATTTCGACTTTCTCACAAGCAACGCCACAGGCTATTTCCCAGGCAATACTACAGCAGTCGGGAACAATGGGGCAGGCCGACACTCAGCAGACAAACCAGCTCGGAATGCCGTTTGATTTGCAGATTTTATCGGCACAGCAAGAAGGCAGCACGGCAAGCGACCCGTTTTCGGCATTGACAGCGCAAGGGCAGCTCAGAGTGGCACTAACAGCCGCAAAGCAAAGCTTAAGCGAGCAGCCACAGCAAGGGCAAAGCGAACTTGAGTTTGACATTGACGCACTGCAAGCCCGAATTGACGGCGCAAAAACAAGTTTTGCAGACAGCTTTGTATCGAGCGTGCAGGAGGCGCAAGCACCGCCGGTCCTCGAGCAACTCGAGCAGGCGTTGACACAAAACTTACAGCAGGAAAAGAGCGAGTTTGTACTCAAGCTTAAGCCGGAGATGCTGGGCGAAGTACTGGTCAAACTGACCGAAATTGACGGTAAAATGACCCTTCAAATATCGGCGGCAAATGCCCAAGCGGCAAAGCTGATAAATGATGACATTGCGGCGCTCAGACAAGCGATGGCACCCATGCAGATCGAGGTATCACAAGCGGTAACGGCGGCATCGGAAAGCTCACAGGCAGACCTTTTCTCAGGCGGTATGTTTGGACAGGCATTTTCGGGACAGAGCGGATTTGCATGGCAAAGCGGACAAAGTACCACCGTTTATTACCCAAGTGAAACCGAACAAATCGAGACCCCAGTGCAACAAGCCGGGGCACAGCAAGTGTTAAGCGCCGGTGCGCTCAACATCTATGTTTAAACACGAAAGGAGTGTACACATTGGCCGATTCAATCGATCGCGTACTCGGCGCAGCCGGAAATACATATAATGCGGTATTTACCGACAAAACCGACAACGCAGAAATGGACTATATGGACTTTATGACACTCATGGTCGCCGAAATGCAAAATCAGGACTTTACAGACCCGATGGACAACTCGGAGATGATGAATCAGATGGTTCAATTTTCCAATATGCAACAAATGGAAAAGCTGTCCTCCTACTCCCGCACCACTTATGCCATGTCGCTGGTCGGCAAGCAGGTAACCGCCTCACGATACACCGTATCGGGCGACCTTGACACCACGACCGGAACGGTTCAAAAGGTATCCCTTGTGGACAACGAATATGTGCTGTATATTGACGGAAAGACCTACAGTATGGAGCAAATTATGTCAATACAAGACGCTTTGACCGACGGCGAAAGCTTTGTAGATCCCCTTGCCTACCCGCTTTCGGCAGGCGATGTTTCGGAAAACACAGCGACAATCAACTGGACTGTACCGACAGAGGATGAAATTGAAGCGGCAGGCCTTGAATATGCTCTATACTATTCAACAAACGAGGATTTCTCGAGCGTTGACATGGTAGAGGCGGGCACGCTCGGCGGATATTTCGATGCCTTTGATCCCCAGTCTTATGTCCTCACCGGGCTTGAGGCAGGACAGACCTATTACGCAAATATTGTTGTTACCGACTCAAACGGAGTTAAATCGGTTTACAACAAACTGACCTTTATAACACGATAGAGGAGCTGAAATCATGGATGATATGCGCCTAAAATATCTATCCACCATTTCCACCGGTAGACCTACCGGCTTGCCACCTGCGCCCTCACAACAGAGCGGACAATCCTCGGGACCGTCCTTTGCAGATGTGCTTGCACAGCAAATGGAGCAGTCGCAGGGTGTCAACTTTTCAAAACATGCCGTTAAGCGTGTTTCGGAAAAGGGGCTTGACATTACGCAGGACAGCTTGACCCGTCTCAATGAGGGGGTAAAACTGGCGGCCGGAAAAAATCTTGATGATACGCTGATACTTGTGGACAATACGGCATTTGTCGTAAATGTCAAGAATAACACCGTCATCACGGCGATGGGCAGCGGTGAAATGAAAGGAAATGTATTCACAAACATAAACGGTACCGTGATAATTTAGCCGGACCTTTTGAGGAGGCTTTTTCGCACCCGAATTGACTGTCGGGGCGACACGGTTCTGAGAAAAGGAGTATTACTTTATGAACAGAGCTATGTTCTCAGGTGTGGCAGGTATGAAAACACACCAGAGCAAGATGGACGTTATCGGTAATAATATTGCCAACGTCAACACCTACGGTTACAAATCTCAAAGAGCTGTTTTCTCGGATATATTCTATCAAACGGTCAAAAGCGCCTCGGGCGGAACGACCAGCAGGGGCGGTACTAACCCGTCAAGCATCGGTTACGGTAGCTCACTTGCCGCCGTGCAAACCATGATGACCCAGTCGAGCATGCAAAATACAGGCTTTGGCCTTGACGTCGCCATTATGGGTGAGGGCTATTTGCAGGTAATGGATGCCGACGGAAACATTTTCTACACAAAAGCAGGCCTTTTGGACTATGATTCAAATGGCTATTTGACAGATATCAACGGAAACTTTGTACTTGGTGCAACCAGTGCAGACGCAGATCCCGACTCGCAAAAAATCCGCCTTGACAATGTCGGCGCCGTTTCCTCGCAGGTGCCCAGCGTCAGCGAAACCATCAACGGCATTGAGTACACCATCTCGGCGAGCAACGCCACCGAGTACGGCAATGTTGCCATCACCATCGGCTCAAGCGATCAATTGCCGGCAGGTCTTAAAGCGCAAGCTTCCATCTCGGCGACCGGCGCAATCACCGTATTGCTCAATTCCTATGAGCAGTTCAGTTCGCTCAGCGAGCTAAACAGCGTGATGAACCAAGCTATTACCGAGGCAAACGGCGGCAAACAGCATGTCGGCGGTACCTTTACTCTTGAAACCGACCAAAATCTGTTTGGTACAGATGCGGTATCGGGCACATGGACGGGCGCAGCCCTCGCAGAGGCAGGCAAGCTGACTCCGACAAATGCAAGCGGACTGCTAAACGGAGCACTTAGCATCGGAAC
>CAYJAS010000002.1:30382-39947 GCA_964367895.1 uncultured Oscillospiraceae bacterium
AACCACGCCTATGTTGCCGTTCCCCAGCAGGCGGCGCAGAGCATGCCGTTGACCGGCGCGGAAATCGCAGGCACCGACTTTGGCATCACCCCGGGTGAGGTTACCGGTGCAACCACGGCAATCTTTGGCGGAAATATGTATTTCTCAGAGCCCAGCTCCGACTTTGTCGGAGACGGAACACTCGACAATTTCGGTGCAACCTATGTCGATGACGGTACAAATCCCCCCTCGTGGGATATATCCTTTGACATCGGCGGAGTGCCTTACTCGGCAAGCATCACCGAAAACACCCTTTCGGGTTCGATTTTGCTAAAGTCGCCCAACGGCGATTATATCGAGGCGACAAACCCCGGTTTTGCCGAGATGAGCACTTATTTCACCCAGCTAAACCCGGGCGTAGCACCGACAGACGGAGTTACCGTTGCCGCTCTTACCGGTGCGGACAGCTTGACCGCTACACCGTCCACCCCGTCGAGAGATCTCGGCCTTTCGTCGATTTCCTTCGGCCTGACAGATGGTACAGAGGGTGGCGCAGTCACTCTTGACCAACTTTCAAGCATAGCCATAGGCACAGATGGTACCGTGTCGGTCAACCATGCACAGCTTGGAAGCGTCGTCGTCGGTAAAATCTCGCTTGCCAGCTTTGCAAACTCACGCGGACTTCAGCTTGAGGGTACAAACTACTTCTCGGCGACGGCAAACTCGGGTGAGCCTCAGCTCGCAGACCCGGGCAGTGACGGCACAGGCGGACTCAAGAGCAGTGCACTTGAGATGTCAAACGTTGACCTGTCGGCAGAGTTTGCAGATATGATAACCACACAGCGTGGATTCCAAGCAAACTCACGTGTTATCACCGTTTCCGACACCATGCTCGAGGAGCTTATAAACCTAAAGAGATAATTTTTAACCCTTTGGTGTGGGCGAGTGCATCGCCCACACAGGCAAGCGGACAAGGTTTGGCTGTCTGTTTGCCTGTGTGTTACACCAAGACAGAATAGAAGGAGAAGCGATATGATTATACTTACCAAGCTAAACGGAGTCACCTTCGGGCTCAATTCAGACTTGATTGAAACTATCGAAGAAACACCTGACACAACTATCCGTCTGACGACAAAAAACTACCATATTGTACAGGAAAGTACACAAGAGGTTATAGATAAGATTGTAGATTTCAAAAATAAGTGTTATAATGATATGACGTCCCGTCTAAAAAGCAACAATAGGAGGCTTGACTGATCGTGAAACGTGCTATTGATATTGCATCCATTGTAGGAATTATTTTGGCCTTTGGTCTTGTCGTTTTCGGAATGGTTTACGGCGATGTTCCCGAACTTGATAGCTCAGAACAACCTGTGCTTGATGAAAACGGTGATCCGGTTGTAAATAAGGGTATCGATTTCGGCAGAATGGGAGCATTTATTGACCCACCGAGTATAGCCATCGTTATCGGCGGTACCATCGGTACTCTTGTTTTGATGTTCCCACTGTCGCAGATGGCCAAAGTTCCAAAGCATTTGGCAATTGTGTTTATGCCAAAGCAATATGTGCCGTCAAAGTACATAGAAACCCTTGTAGAGTGTGCGAGAAAAGCTCGTATGAGCGGACTGCTGGCACTTGAGGAGGATGCGGCAAATATGACCGACCCGTTTATGAAAAACGGTATACAGATGACGGTCGACTCGGTTGACCCCGAGAAGGTCAAAACTCAGATGGAGTCTTGGCTTGACAATATTGATGAGCGTCACGCCCAAGAGCGTTCTTTCTACGACAAAGGCGCAGCACTTGCCCCTGCCTTTGGTATGATAGGAACCCTTATCGGCCTTGTTCTGATGCTTGGAAACCTGACCGACATTGAATCGGTCGGACCTAACATGGCTGTTGCCCTTTTGACCACATTTTACGGTTCAATTTTGGCGAACATTATCTTTGCTCCCATTTCAAACAAGCTTAGGGTGCGCCATGATGAGGAATACCTGTGCATGAGAATTGTGTGCGAGGGTGTTCAGGCTATACAGGCCGGTGAAAACCCCAACCTTATCCAAGACAGGCTTTTGAACCTTTTGCCGACCTATGCCCAGAAGAAATATTCGGGCGGCGGCGGAGACGGAGAAGGCGGAGACGGCGGCGGCGGAAAGAAAAAGGGCAAAAAATAAAATGCCTTTGCTGATTTTATTACGATAGGTAGGTGATATATTGTGGCAAAGAAAAAATCCGGAGATGACGGCGGTGGGTCAAACGATTGGCTGAATACCTATGCCGACATGGTTACACTGCTTCTTACATTTTTTGCGGTGTTGCTCAGTATGTCAAACACCGACGAGCAAAAGTTTAACGCCTTTGTCCGCTCCTTTTCAAATCTTCCGCAGGAGGTTATCGATGAAATAACCTCAAACAATGACGATGATGAACAGGGTGAGGATTTGGCGGTGGAAACCGACTTTGACCAGCTCTATGAGGACATAAAAAACTATATTATCGAGAATAACTACGCAGATTCTATCGAGATAAGTAAAGTTGACGATGTAATTTACATAAGATTTAATGACGCACTGTTTTTCTTGCCCGACAGCTATACTTTGCTGAGCTCCAGCTTGCCACTTCTTGAGTTTATCGGCGGTGGACTTAGCAGCTATGAAGACAGTATTAAGATGATAAATGTCATCGGCCACACGGCGACCGTTGATGTCGGAACATATTGGATGCTTTCGGGACAGCGTGCGGCGACCGTTGTAAATTACCTGAACTATGAGGCGGGAATAGACGGAAAAAAACTTCTGCCCATGGGATACGGTAACCAATACCCGGTGGCGCCCAACGACACCGAGGAGGGAAGACTGCAAAACCGCAGGTGCGAGTTTGTCATCATCAGTGAGGACAGCGATTCCGACTTTGTCGTGTATGAGCAGCTTGAACAGCTTTATGATGCTCCGCAAACCGGCGCAGAGGGTGATGCCATTGCCCCGGGTACCGACCCGAGCGATACACCGTCGGGTGAGGAGTTTGTCCCCGAGACAGACCCAAATGCACAGCCCGAGACAGATCCCGATGTTGACCCCGATGTGTCGCCCTTTGACGAATAGCACCACCGCACTATATTCTATGAAAGGAATTGGTATGATATATGGCAGAAGCTTTATCGCAAAGTCAAATAGATGAGCTGCTGAAGAAGATGCATTCCGGTGCGGTTGAGGAGCCACAGGACACAGGGCCGAGCGGGCCGCCGGTCAAGGAATATGATTTCAGTTCGCCGAGAAAGTTTACAAAGGATCAGCTTAAATCGCTCAACAACCTTTATGAAAACTTCGGGCGCATATTGTCCTCTTATTTGACCGGTATTATGCACAGCGTTTGCGAGATTAATATTGTGCAGATAGAGGAGCAACGCTACTTCGAGTTTAACAACGCACTCGCCGACAACACCTTGGTGGGAATGATAGGGTTTAACCCGACCGCCCCAAGCTATGACGAGTCGACGATTATGTTTGAGCTACCGACCTCTCTCGGCTTTTTGCTGATAGATCGCATGATGGGAGGAACCGGCAAGCTCAACGCCCCCGATCGTGACTATACCGACATAGAGCTTTCAATGCTCAACATCATCTACCAGAATATAAGCCGATATATGCAGGAGGCGTGGAGCAATTTTTTCCCGCTGAAAACCTCGCTAAGAAGTATCGAGACAAACGGCAGAATGCTTCAGGCTTATTCTCAGCAGGACATTGTTTTAATCATCACGCTCGAGATTTCCGATGCAAGCTACACGGGAACGGCAAATGTTTGTATGCTTGCTGAAAATCTCGAAGGAGTTATAGACAGTTTCAGCGTTAAATACAGTCATCCGACAAAGACACAAGACCCCGAGCGTGAAAACCTAAAGCGTGACGTGATGATGCGCACACTCCAGGCTTCCGATCTTCGTATCGATGCGATACTCAATCGTTGCACGATGAAAATGTCCGACATCGCCGGCCTTCAGGTGGGAGATGTCATAGCACTCAACCAAAAGATTGACAGCAGTATAGCGGTCGATATCGAAGGAATACCTTGGTACACTGCCCGCCTGGGTGAGGCGAATGAGAAAAAAGCAATCAAAATCGTTGACACGATAGCAAAATGAAATGGGGGATAAACATTGGCTGAACTACATGATATTCTACGCCCCGATGAGCTTGACACCATCGGCGAGATAATGAACATCAGCATGGGCGCTTCGGCGACTGCCGTCTCAACCATGCTTGAAAAACAGGTGTCGATCACCACGCCGACACTACAGCTTAGCGATTTTTACAGCATTGACAGCTCGGGACTTGAACCTGCTGTTGTCGTCAAAATCAAATATGTAAAAGGCATTGGCGGAACAAATATCACCATGATACGCAAGCGTGATATGCATATTATGCTCAATCTTCTGATGGGTAACGACCCGAATGAGGGTGCCGATGATTTTGAGTTTGACGAGATGAGCATGAGCGCCGCCTGTGAGGTTATGAACCAAATGATGGGCGCCTCGACAATTGCCCTTTCCGAGATACTCGGAAGGGTGATAGACATAAATCCGCCTGAGGCGGTGTTGGTCGAAACCAAGTCTGAGATAGAGGGCGCTTTCTTTGAAGCCGATACCGATGAGCCGGTGGTCGCGGTGTCCTTTAAGATGGTTATCAAAGAGGTGCTTGACACGACTTTCACCTGCTTTTTGACTATTAGCCTGGCAAAGGAAATTATTGAATATGTCACAAGTTCGATGGAGGAGGAGCCCCCTGCTCCCGAGCCGACACCCGAGCCGGTAGCGCCACATGCACCGGCCGCTCAAGCGGCTGCACCGGCACCGCAAGCTGCTCCGCAAGCAGCCCCGGCCGCTCCGCAAGCGCCACCGCCGCAACCGCAGGCGGCACCGGCACCACAAGCGGCGCCACCGCAACCGCAGGCTATGCCGCAAATGCCGGCACAGCCACAGACCGCACCCGCCCAGCCACCGCAACAGCCGATGGCACCACCGCAACCGCAGGCTATGCCGCAAATGCCACAGTACTCACCGCAGTATGACGGCTACGCCCAAATGCCACCGGGATATGGATATCCGCCGCAAATGCAGATGCCCATTCAGACCATGCCGCAGATGCAAATGCCACCGGTCAAGGGTGCCGATTTCCCAAGCTTTACAAATCAGAGCTACAATGCGGCAAATCCCTCAAACTTAAACCTTAATTTGCTGATGGACGTTCATCTTGACGTTTCGGTCGTGGTCGGGCGTGCAAAGTGCAAGATTAAGAATATAATGGAGTTCGGCCAAGGCACCATTATTGAGCTTGACAAGCAGACCGGTTCGCCGGCAGAGCTCATTGTAAACGGCCAGCTTCTCGCATACGGCGATGTCATTGTCGTCGGCGACAATTTCGGAATAAGAGTGACCGAGATTGTCGGAACAAAAGAACTTTTAGACTCACTCGGAACAAAATAAGCCTTTATATTTAATTTTAGGAGGAAATACAGACTATGTACAAGATTTTACTTGTTGACGATGCAGGATTTATGAGGAAGATGATTCAAACACATCTCAGCAAAGCAGGCTATGAAAACTTTATTGAGGGTGCAGACGGACAAGAGGGTGTTGACCTTTACAAAGCGGAAAAACCCGACCTTGTTATAATGGACATCACCATGCCCAACAAGACAGGTATCGAGGCTCTTGCCGAGATAAAGGCGGCAGACCCCGCAGCTAAGATTGTCATGTGTTCTGCAATGGGACAAGAGGCAATGGTTATGGAAGCTATCAAGCTGGGCGCACTGGACTTTATTGTAAAGCCCTTTAAGCAAGAGCGTATAGTACAAACGGTCGGCAAAATACTGCCGCTGTAAAGCGAACATAAACCAAGCTTTGAGAAAGGTGGGAGTGTGACTTGACATTCGGCGATATATTCAGACTGATAATGACAATGCTTTTGATGGTCGGAGTTTTTGTCGGTGCATATTACTTCTCCCGCTTTATGGGCAAGCGATACGGTGGCGTGTCGGGCGGCAAAGGACAGGGCAGTATAGAACTGCTGGAAAGCCGTCCGCTTGGCAAAGACCAATCGCTTGTAATTGTAAGGGTAGACGGCCGTGTGCTACTGCTTGGAGCTACCACTCACCGCATTGAGTTGATCTCCGAGCTCAGCCCGGATTTTGAAGCTGAAAATGAGGGGCAGACCGCTTTGCCACCGAGCTTTTTCGGTGTACTCAAAGATGCCGTCAAGAAAAATGACACCAAAGGCGGTGACAAGCTGTGATATATTCAGCCATCACTGCACCGCTCGGGGTGATAAAGCGCCTTTGGCGAAAAAAAACTGTGCGCACAGCTGCGGCTTTGGCATTGATTTTAGCTGTGCTCTTTGCACTTTCGCTCTCCTCTTACGCCGCCGAGATCAATATTGATCTGACAACGGGCGAGCAAGAGGACGATACATTGGGCACAATTCAGCTGCTGTTTATGCTGACCTTGCTGTCGCTTGCGCCGTCACTGCTGATAATGCTGACCTGTTTTACACGGGTGGTCATTGTGCTGTCTTTCGTCCGCAATGCGGTGGGACTTCAGCAAACTCCGCCAAATCAGGTAATTATCGGACTTGCCCTGTTTCTTTCCCTGTTTATAATGGGGCCGACGCTGACCGAGGTAAACGAAACCGGGCTTGAGCCCTATTTGGCCGGCGACATAAATATGGACGAGGCGCTTGACAACATGCAACTCCCGATAAAGGAGTTTATGCTAAGGTATACCGACAGCGCCGATCTTGACCTGTTTTTATCACTTTCAAACGACGAAAGCATCACCGAGATTGAAAGCACAGATGATTTACTCGAGCTTCCGCTGACCGTTGTCGCCCCTGCTTTTATGACCAGTGAACTCAGCCGTGCCTTTACTATAGGCTTTTTGCTGTTTTTGCCGTTTTTGGTAATCGATATGATAGTGTCGAGCACGCTGATGTCGATGGGTATGGTCATGCTACCGCCCTCGATGATAGCTTTGCCCTTTAAGCTGATGCTGTTTGTCGTGGTGGACGGTTGGCGACTGATAATGGAGATGCTGGTATCGGGATTTTTAGGGTGACACCATAGGGCGGTAGACAAGTAATAGCGAGGGGGATTTTGTTTGACTCAGGAAAGTGTGCTTACCATCTTTCGTGAAACTATAATGATGATATTGACCCTCGCCGCTCCGCTTCTGCTGGTCAGTCTTGGCATAGGTCTTATAATCGCAATTTTTCAGGCGGCCACCCAAATTAACGAGCAGACGCTGACCTTTGTCCCCAAAATCGTCGGAATTGGGCTGATGCTTGTCACTTTAAGCTCATGGATGCTGACAAATCTGACCGATTTTTGGGAGTCGTTGATGTCAATTATGTCGGGGCTGTAATGCCATGGAGTTCACTTATTTTCTCGACGATTTAAACGCATATGTTTTGGTGTTTTGCCGTGTTGCAGGCATGTTTTTGTTCAACCCACTTTTGTCACGCAGCAATATACCCACGCAGTTTTTAGTTTCAATCGTGCTCGGTATTACCATGCTGATAACGCCGGGAGTCACGAGCACGACAGCGCTTGAGGCAGGCGCGCCCATGCTTATTAGCCTTATGGTGCTTGAGCTTTTGGTCGGTTTTGCCTGCGGATATGTCTTTCAGGTGTTTTATTACCTGCTTTTCACAGCGGGTGATGCTATTGACATGGGCTTTGGCCTTGCCATGGCAAAGAGCTTTGACCCCTCCTCAAACATTCAGATGTCCATGTCGGGAAACCTTTTTCAGATTATTTTCGTAATGTACTTTTTTGTCACCGGCAGTCATCGCATTTTTATTATGTTGATAAACTCGTCTTACGACGTTGTTTCAATGGGTGGCGCCACCTTCGGCGCCGATGTCGGTTCTTTTATCGCAACCACCTTTGTTGCCGCTTTCGGGCTGATTATGCAGCTTGCACTGCCCTTTATGGCGGCTGTACTGGTGCTTGAAATCTCAATAGGGATTTTGATGCGGTTTATACCGCAAATCAACGTGTTTGCCATACATTTTCAGTTTAAAATCCTGTTTGGTATCACACTTTTGTTTTTGTTTTCCCAACCGGTAAATCACTTTATGCGTGATTATATCAATCAATTATTTATGCAACTTCAGAGCCTTTTGGCTGTTTTATGATATAGGTCACCGATAGTGGGCGGGTGGACAATGACCGCCCCTACAAGTTGTGAAGCGACGAGGGCGTCGCTCTTTACTTCACGGCCATCCATCAAGTATACTCTCGACACCCAAAGGGGGGATTAGATGCCGGGTGAAAAAACCGAAAAAGCTTCCCCAAAGCGAAGGCGTGACGAACGAAAAAAGGGTACGGTCGTACTCAGCAGAGAGGTTGTCACGGTCAGTTCGCTTGTGTCGGTATTTTTTGCGCTCAGCCTTCTTGCCCCGTTTACCATAACCACAGTATTAGAGCATATTGACAGCTATATAAGATTAACGGCAACACAGACCGACCTTAGCACCTCGGTTTTGCGCACATTTTTTATAGACGGCATCGTCGCTTATGCAATGGGTGCAATGCCCATACTTATAGTCGCAATACTTGTCAGCACGATTGTCACCATGGCACAAACGAGAATGCTCTTTTCGATGAAGGCGCTCGCCTTTAAAATCGACAGGATAAATCCGCTGTCCGGCTTTAAAAAGATGTTCTCGATAAGAGGGCTTGTAGAACTTGTAAAGTCACTTCTGAAAATCGCCGTTTTACTTTTCATATTGTACAGCGTGCTCGGCGATCAAATTGCACTTTTCCCCCGAATGATGGACATGACAATACTGCAAGGTCTGGCATTTGCCGGCGAGCTTATCATGGACGTGGTCTTTCAAGCCGGCATAATTTTCGCTTTTTTGGCGGCAGGCGATTACCTTTTCCAGTGGTGGCAGTACGAGAAAAATCTGCGCATGAGCAAGCAAGAGATAAAAGACGAGTACAAACAGCTCGAGGGTGACCCGCAGATAAAGGCACGTATACGTAGTATGCAGCAACAAAGGGCACGCCAGCGCATGATGCAAAATGTACCGTCGGCAGATGTGGTCATAAGAAACCCGACCCACTATGCCGTTGCCATAAAATACGAGCAGGGCAAAAATTATGCTCCGGTGGTTATCGCAAAAGGGGCGGACGCTTTGGCTTTGCGCATAATCGCCGTTGCCGAGGAGCACGAGGTTCATATAACCGAAAACAAACCGCTTGCACGTGCCCTTTTTGAAACGGTCGAGGTTGACCGTGAAATTCCGCAGGAGCATTATAGGGCGATAGCTGAAATACTCGCCTTTGTGTACAGCTTAAAACCGAAAAAGACCAAGATATAACAGCCGGGCGATTGGCGAAACCCCCGTAGGGGCGAGCTGTGCTCGTCCGAAAGCGGAGCGACGAGGGCGTCGCTCCCTACAAGGCAAAACGGTGCACCTGCAGGGGCGATTCACGAATCGCCCGACACGGAAAGAGCAGAGCCCTTGCCCTACAAAACCCCCGTAGGGGCGAGCTGTGCTCGTCCGAAAGCGGAGCGACGAGGGCGTCG
>CAYJAS010000002.1:40047-43883 GCA_964367895.1 uncultured Oscillospiraceae bacterium
AAACCCCCGTAGGGGCGAGCTGTGCTCGTCCGAAAGCGGAGCGACGAGGGCGTCGCTCCCTACAATACCAAAACGATACACCTGTAGGGGCGATTCACGAATCGCCCGGCACGGAAAGAGCATATATACATCACTAAATATCAAAAAGGGAGCTAATAAATGGGCAGATTACTTAACAACAGCATAGCCATTTTTGTCGTTCTCATTGTGGCCTTTTTGATTATTCCGCTTGAGACACAGGTGCTCGACTTTATGTTCATTATCAATCTTGCCCTGGCTCTTGTCATTTTGCTTACAACCATGTACATAACAGAGCCTCTGGAGCTGTCCATTTTCCCGTCTTTGCTACTTATTACAACACTCTTTCGACTGGTGCTCAACGTATCGTCCACCCGTTCTATTCTGTCAAACGGCGGATATGCCGGTGAGGTTATAAAGACCTTCGGCGATTTTGTTATCAGAGGCGATGTCGTCGTCGGACTTGTCGTCTTTCTCATAATCGTCTTGGTGCAATTTGTCGTTATCACAAAAGGTTCGGAGCGTGTAGCCGAGGTTTCGGCACGCTTTACCTTGGACGCTATGCCCGGCAAGCAAATGGCTATCGATGCCGATCTCAGCTCAGGTCTTATAGACGAGGCCGAGGCACGCCAACGCCGCTCAAACATCCAGCGTGAAGCTGACTTTTTCGGAGCGATGGACGGTGCTTCCAAGTTTGTAAAGGGCGACGCCATTATTTCTATAGTTGTCACTCTGATAAACCTTGTCGGCGGTATCGGCGTGGGAATGTTGAGCGACGGCGGTTCGTTTGGCGAGGTAATTCAGGTTTACTCGGTCGCCACCGTCGGTGACGGACTTATGAGCCAGATCCCGGCACTGCTTATATCTGTGGCAACCGGTATGATAGTCACACGCTCGGCATCAAATGCCAACCTCAATATAGATGTTATCAAGCAGTTTACCTCACAGCCGACAGTTTTGCTTATAGCCGGTTTGTCACTGCCCTTTTTGAGCCTTATAGGCTTCCCGCCCCTTCAGCTTTTTATAATTTCGGGGGCACTTGTTGCACTCGCTGTCGTGCTCATGCGCAAAAACCGCAAGCTTATGCGCCTTGCAGAGGTGGCACCGCCTGTGACCGAGGAGATCACAAGTGAGGTCAGTTTTTACAGAAATATCGACAATATATACGGGCTTTTAAATGTCGACCCGATAAGCATTCAGGTCGGTTACAGTTTGCTTCCGCTGGTCGATGAGAGCAGTGGCGGAAACTTTCTTGACCGTGTCGTCATGCTGAGAAAACAATTTGCCGACACAATGGGCATGGTAATTCCCTCCTTGCGCCTGTCGGATACCAGCGAGCTAAACCCAAACCAATATGAGGTTAAGTTGCGTGGCGAAACGATAGCGGTCGGCGAGGTGCTTACCGACCATTATCTCGGCCTTGCGCCCGGTGATATACTTGAGTCGGACGAGGTGGATGGTATAGAAACGGTTGACCCTGCCTTTAAAATGCCGGCAAAATGGATAAGCGCCGACAAGCGAATTAAAGCCGAGATGGCAGGATATACACTTATCGACCCGACCTCGGTTATCATAACCCATCTGTCCGAGCTTGTGCGCATACATGCCTTTGAACTGCTCAGCAGGCAAGAGGTAAAGCGTATGCTTGAGCATCTCAAACGCACCAATGAGGATATAGTAAATGACACCGTACCGGCTGTCGTGTCGATAAATGACCTTCAGCGTGTACTGCGCAGTCTACTGCGTGAGGGTGTACCCATACTTGACCTTGAAATGATACTTGAAAGCCTTTCCGACTATGCTCCCACTGTCAAGGACAATGACATTTTAACCGAATATGTCAGGCAGACCCTTAAACGCACCATCACCCACCACTATGCAAAGGCAGGACAGCTCAAGGTGCTCAGTCTTGACAGCAGTATAGAGGAAACCATCATCAAAAACCTCAAGAAAATCGAGAGCGGCGCATATCTAAACTTGCCGCCCGATGTTATACAGCGCATTATTCAAAGCACCAAAGAGCAGGTGGAAAAAATCTCCAAAATTGTTCAGCCACCTATTATTTTAACCTCTCCGCTGGTGAGGGTGTATTTTAAAAAACTGCTTGACCAGTTTGACCCGAATATAACCGTTCTTTCGATAAATGATATAGACACAAGCGTTCAAATACAGGCGCTCGGCAACATTGCCATATAGTGGTAACACACTTTAATATTCCGGCGTTTTGCAAAGCGAGGTGATACACTTGACGGGATATCCGGCAGAGGCTGTCAAAGAAGTACGAATAGAGGATGCCGACAAAGTTATGCTACTTTACAAGCAGACCGGCGATACGACATTGCGCAATCAACTTGTTATGCATTACATTCGCTATGTCAGCACGGCGATTTTCAGCATGAAAAGCATATTGTTGTCAAGTGTGCCATATGAGGATTTTTTCAATCAGGGCGTGCTTGCGCTGATAGGGTGCATAGAGCGCTATGATCCCGACAAAGGCGCTTCCTTTGAAACCTACAGCTACAGCGGAATAAGGGGATCTATTTTAAAATATTTGCGCAAGCAAAACTGGCTTCCCAACAGGCTTTGGACGTTGCGAAAGGAAATTGCTCAGGCAAAAAAAGCGCTTGAGCAACAGCATATGCGCCAGCCAACCGAGGAGGAGCTTGCGGCACATTTGGGAATGAGCGCAAAAAAACTGTCCCAATGCCTTGCCGAGATTGCCGTTGTCGAAACCATCTCGTTTGAGGAGCTGATTAGCAACGCACAGGGCACCTTGCCCTCGTCACTTTTCGATGACGGCGGAGATATTGGCTCAGATATGCTCGAGCGGGAATTGCAGACGGCGCTGGCTGCGGCCATTGACAAATTACCGCCCAAGGAAAAGCAGGTTATTGCGCTTTATTATTATGAAAATCTCAATTTGCGTGAAATCGGAGAGGTTTTAGACCTGTCACTGCAACGCATTTCTCAATACAAAACACGCGCCCTTTCGATATTGCACAGCGAGCTTGAACACTTCGGCTCTTATATATTATAATATAGTCACCTAAAAGGAGGACCTTATGTTTTCAGGATTTTACACCATCTCATCGGGACTGCTGACCCGTCAGCGTGAGCTTGATGTTATCGGAAACAACCTTGTCAATTTGCAAACACCGGGATACAGGGCAGATGTCCTCGTCACTTCGGCGTTTGAACAACAGCTTATGACCCGTATTGAGCAGGACGGGAGCGCCGTCCTCGGCGATGGGATACAGGCTACCGCCGCCGTTGTAGATGAGGTTATTCCGCTATTTCACAGCGGACTTATTGACCAGACCGATAGGATGATGGACATCGCCATAAATGGCTCGGGATTTTTCAACATTCAGGCCGAAACAGGTGAGGTTTATTTGACACGCTCGGGCGAGTTCGATGTCGACGAGGAGGGATATCTCACCCTTCCCGGATTTGGCAGAGTGCTCGGACAGGGCGGCGAGATACTTGTGGAAAATCAATTTTTCACGGTAACCCCCGAGGGTGCTGTTATAAATGCCGAGGGCGATAGCGTAGACACCCTTTTGCTGACTTCACCGCCAGATGGAACGACTTTGCAAAAGCTTGAAAACGGTATGCTCCAGTTTCCGGAGGGGGCGGCGGCAGTCGCAGAGCAGGGGTATACGCTGGTGCAGGGTGCAATAGAGCGCTCAAATGTAGATATGACCCAGGAAATGCTTCGTATGATAGATGCACAGCGCTCCTTCCAATCGTGTAGCTCGGCACTGCAAATTATCGACACCATGAACAGAAAAACCGCCCAGCAAATGCTGTCATTGTAA
>CAYJAS010000003.1:0-3223 GCA_964367895.1 uncultured Oscillospiraceae bacterium
TTTGATTTAAGTTAAAGTGGAGAAGAAGGGATTTCTTTTTCTGCGGAAAAAGCCACGGCGGTTGCAACACCCCACCGGGGTGTCGCCAAGAGCCGCCGCTCTATCCCTTCTTACAAAAAACCATGCCAAACAAAAAAGCACCCCTTTGGGTGCTTTTTTGTTTGGCGGAGAAGAAGGGATTTGAACCCTTGCGACCTTTAACAGCCCTACTCCCTTAGCAGGGGAGCCCCTTCACCACTTGGGTACTTCTCCGTGTGACCGGCGGAGGCTTATGCAACCTCCGTTTCCAATCAGCAATAATAATTTTACCACATACAAAAACAAAAGGCAAGATATTTTTTTGTTTTTGCATTAAAAAAATTGACCAAGCTAAAACAGGCGCTTGAGGGCGGTGCGTACAAGCTCATCGGTGCCCATTTCGGTGACATCTATTCCGCTCAGCGCCGTCATTGCAACAGCGCGAGGATAGCCGAGCACGGCCAAAGCGGCGATGGCATCGTCAAGCGCACTTCCACTTGGAAGATCGACGGGCATAGATGCGGCGCCGACGCTTTCAAACTGGGTTTTGCTCATCTTGTCCTTGAGTTCTAAAATAATGCGTTGCGCCAGTTTTTTGCCGATGCCCGGTGCGGCGGTCAGCGTTTTTTCATCGCCTGAGATGACCGACAAAGCCAGTTTTTCCGGTGTGGTTGCCCCCAAAATGGCGAGCGCCGCCTTTGGTCCCACTCCCGAGATGGCGATAAGTTGCTTAAAGCAGGCCAGCTCCTCTTGCGAGGCAAAGCCATATAGCTCAAAAATATCCTCACGGACATGCAAATATGTGAAAAATGTTGCGGTGTCGCCCTTTTTAACCGAGCGTGCCGAGGTGTAAGAGGTGTGCACACCATAGCCGACACCGCCACAGTCGAGCACTACAATCGAGCTGTCAATCTGCGCAACCTGTCCCTTGATAAAGTAAAACATATGCTCTCCTTATTATATATAATTTAAGATGATTTTTTGTCGGGCATGCCGAGTAGACGGCGAGCACAAGCGCTGTTTGTGCTCTCAAGAGCACGCAGTGTTTGCGAATGTTCGGGGTTTGATGCGGCGCCCTCTGCCATTGCCTCGTCAATTCTGGCGATAAGCCATTCGGCGGTCATTTCATAAAGGTCGGTGCAGGCCTCCATGCCCAAATCTGCCATAAAACTCGAAACTTTAACGTCATAAGAGGAGGCGATTACAGGAATGTCAACAAGGGTGGAAAAAACCAAGGCATGTAGACGCATTGCGCAGACAAGGCGCATTTTTTTGAGCACCGACAAGGTCAACTCAATGTCATCGGGGGTGGTTAATAAGGTGCACGGGGTTTCCATTGCTTGCATAACAAAAGAGGAGGGCAGAACATCACGAGGATGCTCTATCGGCAGTAAAACAGTGTGCAAATTGTAACGCTTGTAGGCGTAATCGGCGGCCTGTGAAAAGATTTCAAAGTCTTTAAAGTCCTTCCAAGAACGAACCGAAAAGCAGATATAATTGCCGGTCGGGTCGAGGCCGGATTGTCTGAAAAAGTCATCACTCTCGGACGGTAGAGAGGGGAGCAGACTAAAGGCAGGGTCGGCCGAAGGTTTTATTTCAGGGGTGGTGACACCAAGGCTTAAAAGCTCCTGCTTGGAAATGCTGTCACGCAAGGTGATTATATCGACATTTTTGTCGAGCACGACGGTCGAAAGCCTCCGATTAATCTGCTTGTGCACCGGGCCGATACCGCAACCGTACATTATAACTTTGCACCCACAGCGCTTTGCTGCCCAAATGGTGAACAGGTAAAAATAAAGTGAACGACTTGAGGTGTTGTCCTGGATAAGGCTTCCGCCGCCGTTGATAAATAGGCGGGAGCGCAACATATGTTTTAAAAACTTAAAACTGCTAAAGGTGTAGACCGCACGAACATGGTGTGAAAGCTCGGTCTGTTTGGGCTGGCGGGTCATAACGGTTATGGGCATTAGCGGGTCGATGTTGCGCATTGAGTTGATAATGGCACGCAAAATGGCCTCATCTCCCGAGTTGCCACGGCCATACGCTCCACAAATGAGCACTCCGTCACGCCCGTTGCGCTGTTTAATTTGCAATATCTGTGAGTAAATTTCAGATTGGGTCTGAGCCATACTGTCAAGCGAATATTTTTTAGAGGCCTTTTGATGTAGCTTTTCGGCAAAGGTGCGGCGAAGCTCAGAATCACGGCACAGGGTTATCATATATTCGGCAAAGGTATCACTATCACCCGGAGTGAATATAAATCCATTTTCGCCGTGGTCAATCAGCTTTCTCATACCTCCGACATCGGAGGTGATAACAGCGCAATTCTCACGGATACCCTCAAGCACCGAATAGGGAAAGGATTCGGAAATCGAGCAAAGCACATCTATATCGCAGGCGGCGAAAAACTTGGGCACATCGTTTATCCAACCGCAAAAGCAGACATTTGCACCCAATCCGAGTTTTTTTGCAAGGGCACGCAGTTTGGCGGCATCTTCACCGTCACCGCCAATCAGAAGTTTAAGGCGTGGCTCACTGCGCCGTGCAAGGGCAAACGCTGTGAGCAAGGTGGGAATATCTTTAACCGGGGTCAGTCGAGCCGGTATGCCGAGAACGACATCGCCCTCTGTAAAGTCAAGCCCCAAAGAACGCAGATATTCACCCCTGTCAAACGGCTGGGCACGAATGGAAAAGTCAAGGCCGTTATAAAGGGTGAGCAGTTTCAGCGGATCAAAACCGCGCTCTATCATCATATTTTTAAACTGGTCGGAAACGGTTACCCGAAAATCGAACAACCGAAGGGCAAGCGAGTTGAGCCAACCGAGAGAAATTTGCTTTAAAAAACTGTGCATATAGTCAAGTCGATAATCGCTGTGCACGGTGGACACGACGGTCGTGCCGGTAAACAGCTTTATCAAAATGCCTGCAACATTTGCCTTGGCACCGTGACAGTGAACAAGGTCGGGCTTTTCCTTTTTTATATAAGAGATAAGCCTGGCATAATCACGGGGAACAAAACGGGAGAAGATGGTCTTTACATCTATGCCCGACTGCTCAGCCTCTTCGGAAAACTCGCCCGTTCTCAGGCTGACAAGCTTAAGGGTGCACATTTCGGAAAGGCGCTTGCACAGCGCAACTATATGGGTCTTTGCTCCGCCGCGGTCACCACCGCCGGCAATGTGAATTATTTTCATTTTCCCACCTT
>CAYJAS010000003.1:3323-35259 GCA_964367895.1 uncultured Oscillospiraceae bacterium
GCTCCGCCGCGGTCACCACCGCCGGCAATGTGAATTATTTTCATTTTCCCACCTTGAATTACAACAATTTAAACAATTGTTAATCATTATATATTATATTATAAATAAGGTCAATAAAGGTCACTAAAAAAATGGTTTTTTTGAGTGAATTATTGAAAAAAACACTTTTCTTTTTTAAAAATGTAGAGTATAATATCTTTGATAGATTAATACACATGCGCGGAAAAAAATAAAAAGGCGGTGATAGATTGTCACTGAAAGGGATTAAGCAAATTGCCGAGGTTGAACAGCAGGCAGAACTTATCGTCCAAAATGCAACAGAAAAGGCAAAAGCAATGGTGCAGGAGGCCGAGAGAGAAGCAGAAAAGTTGATTTCAAAATCGTCAAAGAGCAATGCGTCAAAGACACAGCGTGCTGTGCAAAACGCAACAAAAAAAGGGCAACAGCAAACAGAGCAGATGCTTGAAGAGGCGGCGCAGCTGCAAGCGCAGGTAGCTGAGCAAGCCGAGAGCAATATGGCGGGAGCAGTCGCCCTAATAGTTGGGAGGGTTGTTGACGGCTAATGGCTATTGTAAAAATGAAAAGAATGTGCGTTATAGCTCCGAAAGAGCGAAGGCGTACACTGCTCAAAGAGCTTTCAAGGCTTGGTTGCATCGAAGTCGAGCCGCTTGACCCCGAAAAGGCGGACGGGCTGAGCTTTTTGAGCGAGCGGACAGATGTCTCCGAACTGGCCGCAAAACTTGAAAAGGCAAACCTCATGCTTTCACGGCTTGCGCCGATGAAAAAGAGCATGCTCTCGCCAATGCGGCAAGTGAGTGAGCAAAAGGCTTATGATGAGCAAAATATCGAAATCGCCACACAGGCGGCAGACGATATTGCACAAAACACAGCACTTATTGAGCAAAAAAAGGTCGAGCAAGCACGAACCGAAATTCACATTGCTTCATTGCTTCCGTGGAAGCCGCTCGATGTACAGCTCGACTATCAAGGTGGAAAGAACTTTGGCTTTACCTGTGGAACAATCCC
This sequence comes from uncultured Oscillospiraceae bacterium, assembly GCA_964367895.1. Taxonomy (GTDB): domain Bacteria; phylum Bacillota; class Clostridia; order Oscillospirales; family Butyricicoccaceae; genus CAYJAS01. The sequence goes on from CAYJAS010000003.1 coordinate 4,350, forward strand.
CATGCAGGTGGATATAGAGGAACTCTGCCAAAAGGTTGCCCTTTTGCCGGCCTCGCTTGAATGTGTTGAAACCGACAAAGAGCAGCACTATTGCACTTTGACTTGGTATTACGGAGCCGAGGAGGAGGTTTTTGATCTTGTCAAAGACTTCGGATTTTCAAGAGTGCACTTTAAAGAGTCGGCCTGTACCGCAAAACAAGCGATAGAGCGGTATGAAAGCGAAATCAAGCAACTTGAAAATGAGCGTGAACAGCTCAAAAAGGACATAATCGCACAGGCGGACAAGCGCCATCTTATTGAAAATGCGTGCGATGTCCTGTCACAAGAGGCAAGCCGTGAGCAGCTTTTGTCCTCGGTGGGATATACCGGAACAACGGTGGTACTGTGGGGCTGGATACCCGAGGAGCGCTGTGACTCGGCGAACAAGATTTTCTCTAAAAACGGTTGCGCATGGGAGTTTTCAGAGCCGAAAGAGGGGGACAATGTCCCAACGGCAATGAAAAACGGAAAGCTTGCCGCACCGTTTGGCGCAATCACCGAAATGTACGGAATGCCCGATTATTTCAGCATTGTAGACCCAAATCCGCTTCTCATGCCATTTTACATTGTCTTCTTCGGCTTTATAATGGCCGATGCGGCATACGGAATTATCATGATGCTTGCAACAATGACTATGCTGAGGATGGCAAAGCCGAGAGGCGGCATGAAAAACATGCTTACCATGTTTTTCTACTGCGGTGTTTCAACCTTTATTGCAGGAGCGTTGACCGGCGGTTGGTTTGCCGATGCGGTGTCGGTAATAAGCTCGACCTTCTTTGGAAGTAGCTTTACCATTGCACCCATTTGGTTCAATCCGCTTGAGGAGCCGATGACCATGCTCATCTTCTCGATGGTGCTGGGCGCAATTCAGATTTTCACCGGTATGGGCATCGCAGGTTACAGACAAATCAAGCGCGGAGACGTTGCAGGTGCCTTTTTCGATGTCGGTGCTTGGTATCTTCTGTTTATCGGCTTGGGCATTTTTGTCGCAGGGACAATGGGCATGTTGCCTGGAACTCTGGCGCCTATAGGAGTTGGAATATCACTCTTTGGCGTGCTGATACTGCTTCTGTTTGCAGGCCGTGAAAGAAAAGGCTTTGGCAGAATTATCGGCGGACTCGGTGCAATTTACGGCATCACCGGATATGTTTCCGATTTGCTGTCTTACTCGAGAATAATGGCACTCGGACTTTCGGGCGCCGTTGTCGGACAGGTTTTTAACAGAATGGGCTCTATGGGCGGTGACGGCATCGTCGGCGCTATCCTGTTTATTGTGGTGTTCATAATAGGCCACACCTTCAATATCGCAATAAGCCTTTTAGGAGCATATGTCCACACAAGCAGACTTCAGTATATCGAGTTCTTTGGCAGATTTTATGAGGGTGGCGGTCGCCCCTTCAGACCACTTTTTGACAAAACAAAATATGTAGAAATTATTAGGGAGGACTAATCAATGGAATTCATTTCAAGCTTTATGACAGGTTCGGTTTTCGCACTTTTCGGCGCAGCATGCGCAATAGGTTTTGCCGGTTGGGGCAGTGCTAAGGGTATAGGCATCGCAGGCCAAGCAGGTACCGGTGTACTTACAGAAGCTCCCGAGAGCTTTGGTCGTGTTCTTCTTTTGCAAGCTCTCCCCGGCACACAGGGTATTTACGGACTGCTGGTAGCCTTCCTTATTCTGTACACAAATCCCGACGTTCTTGCCGGAACATTGTCGATGACACAAGGTGCAGGCTACTTCTTTGCAGCATTGCCCATCGCAATCGTCGGCTATTTCTCGGCAGTACATCAGGGCAAGGTGGCAGCGGCCGCTATGGGTATCGTGGCAAAGCGCCCCGAGGAGTCAATGAAGGGTGTCATCAGTGCAGGTCTTGTTGAGACATACGCTGTTTTGGCACTGCTTATCTCGGTTCTGGCGATTTTTGGCGTACCCGGATTGTAATAGAGGTGTCGTAATGAACGGCATCGAAAATATTTCGGCTAAAATAACCGAACAGGCCAACAAAAAGGCCGAGGAAATACTCGCACAGGCAAAAGCACAGAGTGAGCAGATTTTGGCTGACGCACAGGCACAGGCAGATGCCGAGGCCGACAGTGCGACAAAAACTGCTGACAGTCGTGCACAAGATGTGCTGACAAAGGCGGTACTTTCGGCAGGTATCGAATCACGCAAACGCCTGTCGGCAGAGCGTCAACGCATAATATCTATTGCATTTGACAGAGCACTTGACACCTTGTCACAGTTGACCGGCGTAAAATATATAGCACTGCTGACACGCCTTGTACAAGATGCATGTAGTGACGGTTTGGGCGGCGAACTGCTTTTAAACGAGGAAGATCGCAGAAAATACGGCTCTAAAGTCATAAAAGCGGCAGAGGTCAAAGGGCTTGTACTGTCAAAAGAAACAGCCCCCATCAAAGGCGGACTGATTATCAAGCGTGGCAATATTGAGCTCAACTGTGCACTCGAGGTTTTAGTACGCATACTCGAGGAAGAAATGGCGCCGGAGGTATCAAAAGCGCTCTTTGGCGAAGGAGTGTGATGGTTTGGCAAGAGTAAGGGATACAGATTATTTGTATATCAGTGCACGAATTAAAGCCATTGAAAAGCATATGCTGACCCGTGAAAAGCTGAGCAGAATTGCCTCCGCAAGGACAGACGAGGAGGCACTGAAGCTGCTTTCCGAGGTTGGGATAAACGCCACAGACACAAAGGGCGAGCTTGAAACGGCAATTGCACAGCGCAGAGAGCAAATGCTCGATCTGCTTTATAAATATTGCCCGGATAAGCGTGTTATCGACCTTTTTAGGCTTAAATACGATTACCACAATATCAAGGCAATCATCAAGGCGCAAGCTCAGGACATCGACACAGAGGGGCTTTTGTCCGACTCTGCCATTATAAGTGGAGCACGTATGGAGATTATCCTGCGTGAGGGAAGTAGCCCCGACATTTCACCGATAATGCTGAATGCCGCAAAAGAGGCGGAGGATTTACTTGCACGCACCAAAGATCCTCAGCTTTCCGACATATTGCTCGACAGGGCGATGACACGGCAGATGAGTGAAATTGCAATCGCATTGCGCTCGGATTTTATTAAAGGATATGTAAGCCTGTACATCGACTGCATGAACATAAGGGTGGCCACCCGTGCCGCACGCACAGGCAAAGGCTCTGAGTTTTTGCGTCGTGCCCTCAGTGACGGCGGAACGGTCCGTGCCGAGCGTATGTATCAGGGAGCGACCCCCGAACTGCTAAAAGGACTTTTTGGACTGAGCAGTCATGAAGCGGTTGTAAATGCGGCGGTAACAGCACTGGACGGCGGCGATATGGCCGCTATGGATATGGCGTGTGACAATGCCATGACCACCTATTTGCGCCGTGCACGCCTGATTCCCTTCGGTGAAGCGCAGGTCATTTGTTACCTGCTTGCAACCGAGGGTGAACTTGTGGCACTTCGAACGGTATTTGCCGGTCGTGCCGCAGGGCTTTCGGCCGACAATATCATAGAAAGGCTTAGGGATAGTTATGTCTAATGCTACATACAAAGTCGCTGTAATCGGCGACCGAGAAACCGTTATGGGTTTTTCCGCCCTTGGCCTTAAAACGGTAGTTGCGGAAAATGCTCGCGAAGCTTCGGAAGCACTTGAAACCCTGTCAAAACAGCAGGTTGGTATCATCTATATTACCGAGCAACTTGCGGCGGGTGCAACAGAGGCTATTGCAGAGCTTGAAGAAAATCCGCAATGTGCGGTTATACCCATCCCGTCGAAGGCGGGCAGTCTGGGAATCGGAGTGCGCGACATGCACAAGGCGGTCGAAAAGGCTGTCGGCGCCGATATCCTCAAAGAGAAAGAGAGCTGATTTATATGAACAACGGCAAAATAGTAAAAGTCGCAGGTCCGCTTGTCGTTGCCGAGGGACTCGAACATGCCAACATGTTCGACGTTGTAAGGGTCGGCAAACAGCGTCTTATCGGTGAAATCATCGAAATGCGCGGCGGAGCGGCGTCTATACAGGTTTATGAGGAAACGGCCGGAATTGCTCCGGGAGATGTCGTCGCAACAACCGGCGCACCGCTCTCGGTTGAGCTTGGCCCCGGCCTTATTACCACCATCTATGACGGAATACAGCGCCCACTTGAGAAAATTCGCGAGCAGGCCGGCGACACCATCACCCGTGGTGTTGAGGTTTCTCCGATAGACAAAAAACGCAAGTGGGAGTTCACCCCGACAGCTAAGGTCGGTGACGAGGTTATCGGCGGTGACATATTGGGAACCGTTGAAGAAACCATCGTTATTCAGCACAAAATCATGGTGCCAAACGGCATCTCGGGCAAAATCGCTAAAATCTCAAAGGGCAGCTTCAATGTTGAACAGCAGATTGCAATTATCAAGGACGATGCGGGCAAGCAACATAAAATAACCATGATGCAGCGTTGGCCGGTTCGTGTTGAGCGTCCGTATAAAACAAAGCTGTCACCCGAGTTCCCGATGATAACCGGTCAGCGAATTATAGACACCTTCTTCCCCATTGCAAAGGGCGGAACGGCGGCAATTCCCGGCCCGTTCGGAAGCGGAAAGACCGTTACACAGCATCAGCTTGCAAAGTGGAGCGATGTTGATATAGTTATCTACATCGGTTGCGGTGAGCGTGGAAATGAGATGACCGACGTTTTGCGTGAGTTCCCCGAACTGCTTGACCCACGCACAGGCGAAAGCCTCATGCAACGTACCGTTCTGATCGCAAACACATCGGACATGCCGGTTGCCGCCCGTGAAGCCAGCGTTTACACCGGAATTACAATAGCCGAATACTACCGTGACATGGGCTACAGCGTCGCCGTTATCGCAGACTCAACCTCCCGTTGGGCGGAGGCTTTGCGTGAAATGTCGGGACGACTTGAAGAGATGCCCGGTGAAGAGGGTTATCCCGCTTACCTTGCATCACGTCTTGCTCAGTTCTATGAGCGTGCAGGCCGTGTCGTTTGTAACGGCACCGAGCACAGAGAGGCAACACTGTCGGCTATAGGCGCCGTTTCACCTCCGGGTGGAGATATTTCAGAGCCTGTTTCGCAGGCAACCTTGCGCATAGTTAAGGTGTTCTGGGGTCTTGACAGTAGCCTTGCATATCGCCGTCACTTCCCGGCAATTAACTGGCTGAACTCCTATTCACTTTATTTTGACCGTCTTCGCACCTGGTATGAGGAAAATGTCAGCGATAACTTTATCGACCAGCGTAACGAAGCGATGAAGCTGTTGCAAAAAGAGAGCGAGCTCGATGAAATTGTCAAGCTGGTCGGTATAGATTCACTTTCACCGCCCGACCGTTTGGTAATGGAAACGGCACAGCTTATCCGTGAGGACTTTTTGCAACAAAATGCGATGAGCGACACCGACAGCTATTGCTCGGTTGAAAAGCAATACAATTTGCTGGAGCTTATCATGACTTATTATGAGCATGCACAAAAGGCACTCGATGCCGATGCATCGATGGATAAGGTATTTGCAATACCGTCACGTGCCAAAATAGGCCGTGCAAAGGATATTCATCAAGATGAGTTTAAAAAGACCTTTGCCGACATCGAGCGTTCAATAAAATCAGAGCTTGCAGCTTGCGTGGAAGGAGGCAGTGACCAATGATTAAAGAATATCGTACCATACAAGAGGTCGCCGGCCCTCTAATGCTTGTAAAAGGCGTTTCCGGCGTTGCATATGATGAACTGGGCGAAATCGAACTGCAAAACGGCGAGCTTCGCAGGTGTAAAGTGCTTGAAGTTAACGGTGAAAATGCACTTGTTCAGCTGTTTGAAAGCTCAGCAGGTATAAACCTTGCAAAATCCAAGGTGCGCTTTTTGGGACACGGTATCGAGCTGGGCGTTTCAAAGGACATGCTCGGTCGTGTTTTTGACGGACTTGGCAGGCCAAGTGACAACGGCCCGCCCATTATCGCACAACAGCGCCGTGACATCAACGGTACGCCGATGAACCCGGCTTCGCGTAACTACCCCTCGGAGTTTATTCAAACCGGCGTTTCGGCTATAGACGGGCTTAACACCCTCGTTCGTGGTCAAAAATTGCCGATATTCTCAGGCTCGGGACTTCCGCATGCACAGCTTGCCGCACAAATTGCACGTCAAGCTAAGGTGCTTTCAAACGACAGTAAATTCGCCGTTGTATTTGCGGCGGTCGGTATCACCTTTGAGGAAGCCGACTTCTTCGTTTCCGACTTTACAAAAACCGGCGCTATCGAGCGCAGTGTTCTGTTTATGAACCTTGCAAACGACCCGGCTATCGAGCGTATAGCAACACCCCGTATGGCACTGACCGCCGCTGAATATCTCGCTTTCGAGCTTGACATGCAGGTGCTGGTCATCATCACCGACATCACAAACTACGCAGAGGCACTGCGTGAGGTTTCGGCAGCTCGTAAAGAGGTGCCCGGACGCAGAGGATATCCCGGATATCTCTACACCGACCTTGCGACAATGTATGAACGTGCCGGAAGACTTCTCGGAAAGCAAGGCTCTATCACCATGATTCCGATATTGTCCATGCCGGAAGATGACAAAACCCACCCAATTCCCGACCTTACAGGATATATCACAGAGGGTCAGATAATCATCTCCCGTGACCTGTATCGTAAGGACTTGACACCACCTATAGATGTTCTGCCCAGCCTTTCCCGTCTTAAAGACAAGGGCGTCGGCCCCGGAAAGACAAGGGAAGACCATGCAGGCACAATGAACCAGCTGTTCGCCGCTTATGCAAGAGGAAAGGACGCCAAAGAGCTGATGACCATCCTCGGTGAGGCGGCGCTGACAAACACCGACAAGCTTTATGCAAAGTTTGCCGATGAGTTTGAAAAGCACTATATTTCACAGGGCTATGAAACCAACCGCACTATTGAGGAGACCTTGACCATCGGATGGGAACTGCTCAGCATACTTCCGGTTGAGGAGTTAAAGCGTATCAAGCCCGAGCATATTGAAAAATATCTTCCGAAAAAGTAAGGAGGTGCCAAAGTGGCAAGACTTGCGGTCAATCCAACCCGCATGGAGCTTACACGACTCAAGCGCCGCCTGAAAACGGCAAGCAGAGGCCATAAACTGCTCAAAGACAAGCGAGATGAGCTCATGAAGCAGTTTTTGGACACCGTGCGCCTCAACCAAAAGCTACGCTTAAGCGTAGAACAAGGGCTTTCGGGAGCATATGACGGATTTGCGGCGGCCGCCGCACTGATGTCACCCGAGATGCTGGCGCAGAGCTTTTTATACCCCAAGCAGAGCGTAGCACTCAAGGTCGATTACAGAAACATAATGTCGGTAAACGTGCCGGTTTATGAAATTGTGACCGACTCGGGGGACGGTGGGGATATTTTCCCGTATGCCTTTGCCTCCACACCGGCAGAACTTGACGATTCACTGCTCAGACTTCAGCGAGTGCTTGACGATATGTTGCGCCTTGCCGAAGCCGAGAAAACGGTCAAACTGCTGGCCATTGAGATCGAAAAAACAAGGCGAAGGGTTAATGCGCTTGAGTATGTCATGATTCCGCAACTTCAGGAAACGATTAAGTATATAGCCATGAAGCTCGATGAAAACGAGCGTGGCAATATCACCCGTCTAATGAAGGTCAAGGACATGATGGTACAGCAACAACTGCAAAACAACTAAAAATAAAATGCCGTGCAACGCTTTACGCAATGCACGGCATTTTTTATATGGATTTCAATTACTGTGTAAGCTCGGCTACCAGCTTTTCTATAGCTTCAAGAGAGCTTTGTTCAAGGGCAGATTTAACGGTGACACTGTTTTCAAGATAGGTTATATCTTTGCACTTTTCAAGCATGCCTTTCATCACCTTTTGAGCAGCGGGCGCCCAAGAGCCGTTTTCAATAAAAGCCACCTTTTTGTTTTGGAAATTGCGCTCAACAAGGCCATTTATAAAAGAGTGCATATACGGTGAAATGCTCATATTATAAGTGATGCTGGCAAATACAGTCCTGTCATAGCGGAAAACATCGGCGATAGCCCTTGCCTTATCGCAACGTGCAAGGTCATAAATCAGCACATCACAGCCCTTTTCACTCAGCTTGTCATAAAGCAGTTTTGCCGCCGCTTGTGTATTGCCGTATGCCGAGCTGTACACAATGCAAACGCCCTGCTTTTCGGCGGTGTAGCTCGACCATGTATCATAAAGAGCAAAATAATCTGGCAGATTTTCACGCAAAGCGGGCCCGTGAAGCGAGCAAATAACGCTAATGTCAAGTGCCGATGCCTTTTTAAGAAGGGCCTGCACCTGTGCACCGTACTTGCCAACAATTCCGATATAATAGCGTGAAGCCTCCTCGGCCCATTCGCTTGCGGTAAACTGCTGATTTTCCTCGTAAACGCCAAAGGTGCCAAAAGCATCGGCCGAAAATAGCACTTTGGAATAGCTGTCATAGCTCACCATAACCTCCGGCCAGTGCACCATGGGGGCAAAGACAAAGGTAAAACTGTGCTTGCCGGTGCACAGAGTTTGACCGTCGCTTACGACAAAAGTGTCAAGCTGACAATCTATGCAGAAAAAGCGGTCGATCATAGTGAAAGTCTTGGAGTTTGCCACAATTTTGGTGCTCGGGTATTTTTTGATAAAATCGTGTAGGCTACCCGAATGGTCGGGTTCCATATGCTGAATTACCAAATAATCGGGGGCTTTACCGCCTGTCGCCTTTTCAATGCCATCAAGCCACTGCTTCGAAAATCTGTTGTCTACGCTGTCAAAAATGGTGATTTGCTCGTCCAGCACGACATAAGAGTTGTAGGCGATGCCGTTGGGCAAGGAGTATTGCCCCTCAAAGAGGTCAACCTCAAAATCGCTCACTCCGATATTGATGATATCTTGCGTAATGTATTTCATGTTACACTTCCTTTTTGTTGTGTTTTTTTATTCCGGATACTATAATATCACATTTTCATCGTAAATTTCAAGGACATAATTGACAAAAACGACTTACTGTGCTAAAATGTAATAAAATAATAAAAAGGTGGGAGAGCATGGGCAATCGCTGACTTTTGACACACAGTATGAAAATACTAAACCGCTGTAGCGGTTTGATTGTGATGTCGAAAACAGCGCTTGTCATTTGCTTGCAAGGCTTTTTTTGCGTGCAACAGCGTCTGTTTTCGGCAGTGTGAAAACAGGTGCTGTTTTATTATTGCACTCAAAAGGAGGAAATATTATTATGCTACAAGTTAAAAACCTTTCATTATATTTAAAGCGAGATTTGCGGCCGCTTATCGGAAATCTCTCTTTCGTGCTGTCACCCGGCGACAAAGCGGCGGTGATAGGCGAGGAGGGCAACGGAAAATCGACTTTGCTAAAGTTGATTTATGACAGCGACTCGGTGTCCGAGTATATCGAATACGAGGGTGAAATCACAGCCTACGGCGAGCGTATCGGTTACCTGTCGCAAGAACTTACCGAGCAAGAACACAGCATGAAAGTGATGGACTTTCTGGCGCAGTCGAGCACATTTTGGGACAATACACCTGCCGAGCTGGCCAGACTGTGCACACAGGTAGGCTTGCCACTTGACATGCTGTACGATGAGCGTCAAATGGCAACACTTTCGGGTGGCGAAAAGGTCAAACTTCGCCTTGTTCGTGTGTTGGCACTCGAGCCAACCGTGCTACTGCTTGACGAGCCGACAGGTGACCTTGATATTGACACCCTCATCTGGATGGAGCGATTTATCCTGCAATGCAGTTTGCCGATACTGTTTGTATCGCATGACGAAAGCCTGCTGTCGGCAGTTTCAAACAAGATAATACACCTTGAACGGGTGCGCAAAAAGACCATACCTCGTGCAACGGTGAGCAAATGCACTTATGATGAATATGTGGAAAGCAGGCAAAGCACCCTCCTAAAGCAAGAGCAAAATGCACGAAAGCAGCAGGCGCAACAGCGTGCAAAGGAGGAGCGATGGAGGCAGATTTATCAGCGTGTGCACCATGAGCAGAAGGTCATATCACGTGGTAACCCATCAGGAGGCAGACTGCTAAAAAAGAAAATGCACAGCGTAAAGGCGCAGGGGCGAAGACTGGAGCGTGAGCGGGAAAATATGACACAGCTACCCGACATAGAAGACGGAATTTTGCCGATTTTTGAGGCAGTGTCACTGCCCGATGCAAAGACGGTGCTCGAATTAAAGCTTGATAAATTGAGCATCGGCGAGCGGATTTTAAGTGAAAATATAGAGCTGTTTATCAGAGGCGGTGAGCATGTTTGCATAGTGGGCACAAACGGGTGCGGCAAGACCACTTTGCTCAGATATATTGCCGACATTATGCTCCAGCGCAAGGATATAATGGTCGGATACATGCCACAGGATTATGAAGATTTGCTACCGGGGGAGAGCTCACCGGTCGAGTTTATGGCACGCTCATTTGAAAAAATCGAGCTCACACGGGCGAGAACTTTACTCGGAAGCATGAAATTTACCGTCGAGGAGCAGGACAGACCGTGCAAAACCCTGTCGGGCGGACAAAAGGCAAAGCTGTTTTTAGTCAAGTTGATTTTGGACGGATGCAATGTGCTACTGCTTGACGAGCCGACACGCAATCTAAGCCCTATGTCGGCACCGGCCTTCAGAGAGGCACTGAGCAGTTTTGGCGGAGCAATTATTTCAATCTCACACGACAGGCTTTTTATATCGGAGGTGTGCGACAGAACACTGATGCTACAGACGGACGGTTTGCATGAAATCTGGGATTTGGTGTAGTAAATTTTGATTTTACAATTTTATTAACAATAATAAGTGATGTAGGGTCACGGCTTGCCGTGACCGCAAATGCCGACACACGAACATTCGCAAATTTAAAAAAGGGACATGGCTTGCCATGTCCCTACAGGTCCGAGATCTCACGCTGAAGTTTTTTTGTCAGTTTGCCGAAAATCAACTGATATGAACTTTGGCAGAGCTGTTCAATCAGCTCAATGGGAACTTGTCCACCTATTCTTATCGAAATCCAATTTATCTTGTCCATATAAAATCCGGGCAAAATATCGCAATACTGCTCACGCAGAAAATCGGCCTCCATCGGGTCGCATTTCAGGCTGAGCAAAGTGTGATTTGCGTAGGCAGGATCATATTTTGCACTCGGCGTACAAATGGCGGCAAACATCTTCCCGCCGACCATGTACCTGTCCCAGCCCCATTCCTCTTTAAAATCCTTAGTTACTCCCTGTTTTGACAGCAAAATACCGTTCAAAAAGTCTGTATTTACCATCAAATACTCCTACAATTCCAGTGCGTCCGGTCTGAACTCTTTGATTACGCTGAGGACATGCTTGTCACCGCACACCGTCAAATCGGGTACAATTTGCAAAATGGAGGCCGGGACAAGGGGGGTAACAGGCCCGAAAAGCGCCTTGTACAGTATTTCGGCTTTTTGCTCACCGTTTGCAAGCAAAAGGACTTTTTTAGCCTGCACAATGGGTCTCAGTCCGAGAGTGTAGGCATATTCGGGTACATTTTCGATATCGCCACCGAAAAATCGTGAGTTCGCACTGCGTGTGCTGTGTACAAGTGCGACCCTGCCTGCGTTTAAGATAAAGGCATCACCCGGCTCGTTAAAGCCGATATGCCCGTTTAAACCTATGCCGAGTACCTGTATATCAATGCCGCCAAACTGCTTGATTTTTGCATCATACTCGGCGCATTCACGCTCATATTGATCGTTCGTCCCGTTTGGAATATTGGTGTTTTTTAGGTCAATGTCTATATGGCGAAAGAAGTTCTCATACATATAATATGCATAGCTGTTGCAGTCATCGGACGGCAGTCCGAAATATTCGTCCAGATTAAACGTTCTGCAGTGGCAAAAATCGATATCGCCTTTTTTATGCCATTTAATAAGCTGCTCATACATGCCGAGCGGAGTGGAGCCGGTGGCAAGGCCGAGCACACTTGCCGGCTTGACGAGCACCTGCGCCGACAGAAGATTTGCCGCCTTTCGGCTCATTTGTTCATAGGTTTCACTGTAGATAATTCTCATAAAAATGCCTCCAAAATAAATAAAAGCTTCTGCGGTTAATTATACCACAAAAGCTCTTATCGGTCAAAAAATATTTGCGATTTTTATAAACAAATCATTTGAAATATCAGCGCAACGCTTTGAAAGTTCGGAGCTTTTATTGCGGAAATCATCGCTTTGCTCGGCGGGCAAGCCACCGATGTTAATCATGACATTCAAATAAGCACCACGCGCACAGGTGAGCAAGTCGAGAGCCGCAACCCCTAAATCACTGACGGCATTGGGGTTTGAGTGCTCATAAAGCGACTGTGTCAGCTCCAAACCGTGCAGAGCGAGCTCCATGGTGTGAAAGGGAACCTCGGTGGCTTTAAGCGTGCCTTCATAAATTGCCTGCTTGCGTACAGCCTTTTGCTCGTCCGTGTCTTTGGGCATTTTAAAGGCGGCGGAAATCAGGTTAAAAGCCTCTGTGTCGGCATCAATTTGGGCTTCAAGCTTGTTTTTAAGCTCGGTGCCGTCTTTGATGACACGTTCGCAAAGCTCCCAATCGTTTTTATATTTTTCCTTGCCCACGGTCAGCGCGGCAACCATGGTAAACAGTGCAGTGCCCTGTGCGCCGGAAAGTGCGCTTGCAGAGCCGCCGCCCGGTGCCGGAGCATTCGAAGCGAGAAGATCGAGGTAAGAGGTGATGCTCATATCTTTAATTTTCATATCAAAAGTTCACCTTTCTTAATAACATTTTTTACTTGATTTGTTCCCATACGATAGCAAAGCATTGCCATGTCAGGTGCATTCCAGATAATTAAATCGGCCTGCTTGCCGACCTCAACAGTGCCTATACGGTCACCCATTCCGATAGCGCATGCTCCATTAAGGGTAACAGCGGTCAATATCTCGGACGGGGTCATTCTGTATTTGAGGTAGGCCAAATTGATGACAAATTGCATATTGGAGCTCGGGCACGAGCCGGGGTTGAAATCGCTTGCGCAAGCGACAGGTATGCCAAGCTCGATCATACGGCGTGCAGGTGCATAAGTTTTGTCGAGATAGAAGGAGGTTGCAGGAAGCAGAGCGGCAATGACTTTGCCTTGCTTCAGCGCCTCAAGTCCGTCCTCCTCGATGGCGATAAGGTGCTCGGCGGTTACAGCGCCCAGCTCTCCTGCCAACTGAGAACCACCAATGGCATTTATCTCGTCGGCGTGCGCTCTGAGTTTAAAGCCGAGTTTTTTCGCCGAAGTCAGCACTTGCCTGCTTTGCGGAGCATCGAAAACCCCTGTTTCGCAAAACACATCGCAATAATTTGCAAGTCCGCTTTTGGCGATTTCGGGCAACATCTGCTCACACACCATGTCTATGTACTCCTGCGGCCTGCCTGAATATTCGGGCGGAGTTGCATGTGCACCGAGAAAGGTGGTGCATATATCAAACGGCGTAGCCTCATTTAGCATGGTCGCTACCGTTAGCTGTTTGAGCTCTGTTTGGCTGTCAAGCCCGTAACCGCTTTTGATTTCAAGCGAAGTGGTTCCGTGTGCCAGCATGTCGGACAGCAAATCGCAGGCCTTTGCAAACAGCTCATTTGTGCTTGTCGCACGGGTTTGTGCCACCGTATCCAAAATACCGCCGCCGGCCTGCAGTATTTCAAGGTAAGAAGCGCCTTTCAGTTTGAGTGGCACCTCGTGCTGTCGCCAACCACCAAAAACCGTGTGAGTATGACAATCGACAAGTCCAGGGGTGACATACTTTCCGCAGGCATCTATAACTTTGTCAAAATCGCCCTCGTGTATATCTGTGCCGGGAGTGCTGGCGGAAAACACAGCCGAAATGCGCTCATCTTCTATTACAATGCAGGCATCTTTGAGCGACATTATCTCGCCTTGCTCGCTGCCTGCCTTTGGTGTACAGCCGACAGCGCTTTGAAGTAGGCCAATATTTTTTATCAGAGTACGCATTATATCATGTGATTTTCAAGAACTTGCTTTGCAAAGTCAAAGTTCTCAATTTGCAGATAATACTCGGCACTGTCAATCAGAGCCTTCATGGGAGAAAGACCGATAAGCTCGGTGCCGATAACCTGTACGCCCCAACGCTTTGCCTCTGCCTTTGTCAGCTCAAGCACACGATAAAGGGGAGTGCGGTTGAAGTTTGTCATATTCATAGAAACCTGTGCAATATTGCGCTCCTCAAGCATTACGCCCATGGCTTGAACATTGTCAAAACCGCCACTGCTACGGCGCAAAACCTTGGAAATTGCATTTGCAACATTGATATCGGAGGTGCTTAGGTTAATATTAAAAGCGACAAGGAAAGGACGGGCACCAACGGCGACAACTCCGGCGGTCGGATGGCATCCGTTTCCGAAATCGGGTTGCCATTCGGGCAGTTTGGTCTTTTCGCTCATACCCTCAAATTGACCCTTGCGGATTGAGGGAAGAGTAGCACGGTTGGGTGCAGAAGCACTTTCATTGTACAGGAAAACAGGCATTTGGCACTCCTTCCAAATGCGCTCACCCACCTGCTTTGAAAGCTCGGTGCAGTCAGCGGGAGTCATATCTTTAATGGGAATAAAGGGGATAACATCGACAGCACCCATGCGAGGATGCTCACCTGTGTGTTTTGTCAGATCGATAAGCTCAACCGCTTTTTTTGCCAGCTTAAAGGCGGCCTCTGCCACCCCTTCGGGGTTTCCGACGAAGGTGATAACACTGCGATTATGGTCGGCATCACTGCTGTAATCGAGCAAGGTTACCCCTGCGGTGGTGCGAACTTGGTTGACAATAGCCTCAACAATATCGCTGTTTCTGCCTTCGCTGATATTGGGTACACATTCTACAATCTTTGCCATATTAAAAACTCCATTCTGTGTTTTTTTAAATATTTCTTCAAAATCTCCAACAGAATGGAGATTTTTTTGGCATCTCGTCTGGCTGCGGGCGAGGCCATTATTTTAAAAGTTTTTCAATCAAATCATCGTTTGCAATGCTCGGAAGTGTGATGTGGGCAAGCCCCTCCATCACGCTGTTGTATCGGCTGACCGTCTCCACCGCACCTTCATTGCGTGCCCATGCACGTCGTGCGACACCGCCCATGACGTCCCACATCATGGCCGAACGGATTATCTCATCTGTACGCTCCGTACCGTCAAGCACAAGCCCAAATCCACCGTTTATCGACTTACCGATGCCCACGCCACCGCCGTTGTGCAGTGCGCAAAGGCTCATGCCCCTTGCGGCATTTCCGGCAAAGCACTGTACCGCCATGTCTGCGGTTATGTTGGAGCCATCCTTGATATTTGCCGTTTCCCTAAAGGGCGAGTCTGTGCCCGACACATCGTGATGGTCACGCCCCAGCATAACCGGGCCGATTTGTCCGTCACGCACCATTTGGTTAAAGCGCAGAGCTATTTTTGTTCGCCCTTCGGCATTTTGGTACAGTATACGAGCCTGTGTGCCGACAACAAGAGCGTTGCGCTCGGCATCTCGTATCCAGATATAATTGTCCTTATCTTGGAAGCTTGCATTGGGATCAATGCAGTCCATTGCGGCGGCATCGGTCTTTTTGAGATCTTCCGGATTGCCCGAAAGGCATACCCAGCGGAAGGGGCCAAAGCCATAGTCAAACAACATGGGACCCATGATGTCCTCCACATAAGAGGGGAAGATAAATCCGTCTTTTTCATCGACACCGTTTTTGGAAATGTCACGCATTCCGCTATCGTAAACCGCCTTCATAAAGGAGTTGCCGTAGTCAAAGAAATATGTCCCGGCCGCTGTGAGCGCTTTAATGGCGGCATAATGGCGGTGAAGTGTGGCATCGATAAGAGATTTAAAGCGTGCACGATCTGTTTTAAGCATTTCGGTGCGCTGTTCAAATGTCATGTCGACCGGGCAGTATCCGCCGTTGTACACATTGTGGCAAGAGGTTTGGTCGGACAGCAAATCAATGTGGAACTCGGTCTTTGCCGCCTGCTCAAGCAGGTCAACAATATTGCCGTGATAGGCTATGGAAATACCCTTTTTATCGGCGACACAGCGTCTTGCAAGCTCAAAAACCTGCTCTGTACTGTCGCAAATTTGATCAACCCAGCCTTGATTGTGTCGTGTTTCAATGCGTGAACGGTCAACCTCGGCAAAAATACCGACGGCATTTGCAATATTGGCCGCCTTGGGCTGTGCACCGCTCATTCCACCGAGACCGGAGGACACGAAAACCTTTCCTGACAGATCGCCGTCATTTGGTATGCCGAGGAATTTTCTGCCTGCGCCGAGTATGGTGTTAAATGTCCCATGCACAATACCCTGTGGGCCTATGTACATCCAACCGCCGGCTGTCATTTGCCCATAATTTGACACGCCGAGCTGTTCAGCCATGTCCCAATCGTCAAGATTGTCAAACATGCCTATCATCAGTCCGTTTGTCAATATCACCCTCGGTGCATCGGGGCGTGAGGGGAAAAGGCCAACCGGGTGACCGGAGTTTATCACAAGGGTCTGCTGTTCGGTGAGCTGTTCAAGGTACAGCTTGATTATGCGATACTGTAGCCAGTTTTGGCAAGGTCTGCCGGTTTCACCGTAGGTAACAAGCTCATAAGGGTAAAGGGCAATCTCGAAATCGAGATTGTTGTCTATCATAACTTGAAATGCCTTGCCCGCTGTACAGTTTCCCTTGTATTGGTCGATGGGCTTACCGTATATTCTGCCTTGCGGGCGATAGCGATAGGCGTATATCCTGCCGAATTGCTTAAGCTCCGAGAGCAGTTCGGGTGCAAGTTGCTCGTGCAAATGCTCGGGCACATAGCGCAATGCATTTCGCAAAGCAAGCTCTGTTTGCTGTTTGTTTAGGCGGTATCCACGGTCGGGTGCACGGCGCATTTTTGGGTCAAACTCGGGATAATCGGGCAAAGTGTCGGGCAATTTAACGGAAATTGCAGATTGTGTAGCATTTGGCACCATTATGTATTCCTCCTTTTATTCCTGTCATCTTTAATTGAGCTTGCCGCACACCGCTTCAACAGCGGGGACAAGGCAGCCAGATTTGACAATTTTGTCCGCTTTGTCCAAAAGCGGATACATAACAACATCTTCATAAATCGGCGGAATTTGCTCGCGGATAATATTGTACGCCTCTCTCGTTGCAGGGGCAATGCCCTCCTCACCGCGAAGCCATAGAGCCTGTGCGGCGGCCATCAGCTCAATGCCGATAACCTTTTGGACATTGTCGAGTATTGTGGCCGCTTTGCGTGCCGCCGTTGTGCCCATGCTGACATGATCCTCCTGATTTGCTGAGGAGGGTATTGAATCAACGCTGGCAGGGTGGGCAAGAACTTTGTTTTCCGAAACCATAGAAGCGGCCGAGTATTGGGCAATCATAAAGCCCGAGTTAAGTCCGCCGTGTTTGGTGAGAAAGGCCGGTAAATCGAAGGAAAGCTGGGGGTTTACAAGGCGCTCAAGGCGACGCTCGGCAACATCGGCAAGCTCTGCCACCGCTATTCCCAGCGTATCAAGGGCGATCGCAAGGGGTTGCCCGTGGAAGTTACCGCCCGATATAATCTGGTCATGCTCACAGAAGATTATCGGGTTGTCGGTTACCGCATTAAGCTCGTTAGAAATGACCGAGCGCACATAATCAAAAGCGGCACGGCTTGCACCGTGTATTTGGGGCACACAGCGAACTGCATAAGCGTCTTGAAGCTTTGTAAACTGCTCTACAAGTGCATATTGACTGTCCACAAGCAGTTTGCGCATGTTTGCGGCGCAGGCAATCTGCCCCGGCTGACGGCGCACAGCATGAACCTTTTCATCATAAGCGGAGGTGATGCCAAGCTGTGCCTCGCAGGTCATTGCGGCAGAAATATCGGCCGTTTTAAGCAAAATTTCGGTGTCATACACCAAATGGGTGCCGATAGATGCCATAACCTGGGTGCCGTTTATCAGAGCAAGTCCCTCTTTTGCGGCAAGGACAACAGGCTCAATGCCCGCCTGCTTCATAGCTTGGGCGCCGGTCATACGCTCGCCCTTATACTCGGCTTCGCCCATGCCCATCATGACAAGCACCATATGAGAAAGTGGGGCGAGATCTCCGCTAGCTCCCAAGCTTCCCTTTTCGGGAATTATCGGGTGAACACCGCTGTTGAGCATGTCAAGCAAGGTCTGAATTGTCGAAAGTCTTATTCCACTGAAACCGCTGCTCAAGGCATTGCAACGCATGAGCATAACACCACGCACAATCTCTGTGGGAAGCGGATTACCCATAGAGCAAGCATGGCTCATGATGAGCTTTTTTTGCAGTGCAACGCTGTCCTCGGTGGAAATCATTCGATCGGAAAACTTGCCGAAGCCGGTGGTCAAACCGTAAATGATTGCCTTTTCGGACAGCTTGGTGTCAACATAATCGCGTGAGCGGTTGATAAGCACCTGAGCATCTTGGCAGATTTCAACTTTTGCGCCGTTTCGGGTGACCTCAATCACCTGTTCAACTGTCAAACTTTGCCCGTCAATAGTAATTTTCATTTCGCCCCTCCTCGTTCTTTTTATATTGTTTTCATTATACACTTTCACGCTGTGACTTGTCAAATGATTGTACTATCATAGCGACATGATAAAGCAAGCCTAAGTTATATCGCAGCAGGGGCAATTTTGACACTTGCTTTATTTAATGAGAAAAATGTGGTACAATGGTAAACAGGAAAACACAAAGAGGAATGGGGAGGGTTATTTCATGCGTAAATCATCAAAAGATCGGCAGGGGAGTTTTGCAACACGGCATAGTGGTATTTTAATCGGCGCAATTGTTGTCACAGGTCTGTTTTTTCCACTTTTCAGCTTGTTTGCGCCTTTTTGGCCGATTTTGCTGTTGCCTTACATTATAGCTCTGCTTTTTGCAGGGATAATCGGAAAATTTGTGCAAAAATTGCTCAATCTCAAAAGCGCCACAAAATCCTCACAGCAAGGCCTTGAAGGCGCACCTGAAATGTGGCAGTTTGAGGAGCTTGAGCAAAGGCGTTTGAGATATAACAAGGCAAAAATAAAGATGCTACTGCTGTCGGCGGTTGCGCTAATAGCGTTTTTGGCAATTGAAATTGTCGTTTTTTCCTCGGCCGGCATATCTATTTTTATTGTTTTGATCGGAGCCCTTTTGTATTACAACCAAAAGGTCATGCCAATAAAGGCAGAGATGAACACCGATTATAAGTACACAGCGGTCAAAAGCTGGATAGAAAATTATTTTGAGCTTGAGCATTACGGAGCAAGTGAATACATACAAGTCGGAAAATCGGCAGTGCTTTCAAGTAGATATCGGATGGTAGGGGTGCACGGTGGAGATTTGATTGTTGCACGCAGGGGCGATATTCCCTTTAGTGTGAGCAATATCAACATGACTGCTGATGGAGCGCTCAATTCGCAGACGGGTGCACAGACCAAGATCACCTCCTTTGCAGGCAGTGTTATAGAGTTTAAGCGTCCGGGGCCACCACTCGGATACCCACTGTTGATATGTGAGAGAGACAAGGGAGTGGGGCGCATTTTGGAGGTTTTCAAAAGTAATGACAATAAATATTTGAGTGGAAATGAGCAATTTGACAATCTGTTTGAAACCATGACAGACGACCCGGCACTTGCAAATGCTGTGCTGACCGAGTCAAATGTCTTGCGAATGCTGGATATCAAGAGCATTATAGGCGAAACGGTGGAAATACTGTATGAAGGCGACTCGCTGTACATCATCACCCCCGACCTATATATAAATAGCTTTTGGATAGACAGCGAAGGTGAGGCAAATATTGCCCAGCAACACAACGAAATAGTCGGCAATATCGAAAATCTCGCCACGATTGTTGAAATCGCCGCAGGACTGATATTGTAATTTAAATCCTATGACATATTTGTAGGGATTGGCGGATAATTAAACGGCTTTGCTGTTTAGCTATCCGCCTTTTTCTATGCGCAATTTAAGCGACAACTTGTACATGAAGGGTAGCAAAGCGATATAGTGGTATTCAGCCTGCTTTTAGGGTGACACCCTACCCGGTGGAGAGATTTTTCTTTACCCAAATATCCGCTTGACAAAGTGGTGTGTACAAATTATAATAACATCATACAAGTTATTCAAACATCATACAAATATATCGGAGGGTATATGGCCACTTATACTGTACTGCTCGGCAATTTTGGCAGTGGGAAAAGCGAAATTGCAATAAATATGGCACTAAATGCCGCAAAAAAAGGCACTTGTGCCCTTTTAGATCTCGATCTTGTAAACCCATATTTTCGATCAAGTGAGCGCTTTAAACTGCTTGAGGGCGGTGGTGTAAAGCTTATTGCACCGCCTTTTGCACTTAAAAAGCAGGAGATTATGGCGGTATCACCCGAGGTTTTTTCTGTATTCACCGGAGCATACGATACGGTGATTTTCGATGCCGGCGGAGATGGAAACGGTGCACTGTCGCTCGGGCAATATGCTCCTTATTTTGCAAAAATAGACCCCTCTGAGCTGGAGGTATTGTTTGTGGTAAACCCCATGCGTCCGCTCGCCGAAAATGCCACTGCCGCTTGCGCCCTTTTGCGTGCTATCGAGCGCTCCAGCCGACTGACGGTCAGCGGTCTTGTCAACAACGGCAATCTTGCCTCTGAAACGTCGGTCGATGAACTTAAACTTGGGTATAAGGTTTGCTGCGAGCTGTCTGAGATGACGAGCATCCCTGTGCGAATGACCTGTGGCAAGCGCCAAGTGCTCGATGAGTTTTTTGAGACTCACACAGATGAGGGCATGACCGGCAAACGGCATGATATAGAGATTTTTATGCACCGTGACTGGGAAAGTTACACTATAGAAGGTTTGTAATAAAATTATATACATCAAAAAACAAAAGGAAGGATTGATATCAGAAATGGCAAAAGTCATAATTGATGCCGAACAATGCAAGGGTTGCTCCCTTTGTGTTCGAGCATGTCCGAAGAAAATCATGCAACTTTCGCAAACTCAGATCAACATGAAAGGCTATCACCCGGCCGAGGTAATTGACATGGAGGCCTGCATCGGCTGTGCCGCATGTGGCAGAACATGTCCCGATCTCGCCATCAAGGTTGAAAGGTAGGCGCATTTATGGAAAAGAAACTTATGAAGGGCTGTGAGGCTATCGCCGAAGCAGCCGTACGAGCAGGATGTCGATACTTTTTCGGCTATCCCATCACTCCGCAAAATGATATTCCCGAGTATATGTCAGCTCGCCTGCCCCAGGTGGGCGGTTGCTTTGTGCAAGCAGAGAGCGAGGTCGCCGCAATCAACATGGTATACGGTGCCGCAGGCGCCGGAGCCCGTGTAATGACCAGCAGCTCAAGCCCGGGAATAAGCCTCAAGCAGGAGGGTATCTCCACCTGTGCCGGTGCCGAGCTTCCTTGCGTTATCGTCAATGTTATGCGCGGTGGCCCGGGTATCGGCAACATTCAGGCAAGCCAAGGCGACTATTTTCAGTCTGTAAAGGGCGGCGGTCACGGCGACTACAAGCTTCTTTGCCTTGCCCCTGCTTCAATTCAAGAGTGTGTCGACATGATGGTAGACGCTTTTGATGCGGCAGACAAGTATCGCATACCTGTTATGATAATGGTTGACGGTGTCATCGGTCAAATGATGGAGCCTGCCGTTATGCCGGAAATGGGCACAGTGCAGCTTACTCAAAAGCCTTGGGCGGCAACCGGATATAAGAGAGATGGTGACAAGCCCCGTGCGGTCATCAACTCGCTTTACATAGAAACAGAAGAACTTGCCGAGCTCAACGACCGCCTACAGGCGATGTATCGTGAAGTTGAGAAAAACGAAGTTCGCTATGAGCTTTACAACACCGAGGATGCCGAGATAATTCTGTGTGCTTACGGCACTGTTGCACGTGTGTGCAAGGCAGCGGTCGGATTGCTTGCAAAGCAGGGCATCAAAGCAGGACTTGTGCGCCCGATTTCGCTGTGGCCTTTCCCCTCCGAGCAAATCCATGCCGTTGCGACTGCGCCCGGTGTTGAGCGTGTTGTTACAGTTGAGATTTCTGCAGGACAGATGGTAGAGGATGTTCGCCTTGCGGTAAATGGCGCACGCCCTGTCAACTTTGTCGGCAAACCGGGCAGTATCATGCCCACCGCCGAAGAGGTTGTAAATGAGGTTTTAAAGCTAAGGAGGAATAAATAATGGCTGTAGTTTTTGACCGCACCCCACTGCTTACTACAGTGCCCATGCACTATTGCCCCGGTTGTGGACACGGTATTGTTCATCGCTTGGTGGCAGAGATAATCGAGGAAATGGGACTTGGCGAGCGCTGTGCAGGTGTTGCACCGGTCGGTTGTGCTGTATTTGCTTACAAGTATTTTAATGTAGATATGTTTGAGGCGGCACACGGCCGTGCACCTGCCGTTGCGACAGGGTATAAGCGTGTTCACCCCAACAATTTGACCTTTACCTACCAAGGTGACGGTGACCTTGCCAGCATCGGCGCCGCAGAAATTGTACACGCCGCACACAGAGGCGAGAAGATCACCGCCGTATTTATCAACAACGCCATTTACGGTATGACCGGCGGACAAATGGCGCCGACCACCCTTGTCGGACAGCGCACCACAACAAGCCCTGCAGGGCGTGACAGCGGTCACTCCGGCCATCCCATTCGCATGTCGGAAATGCTGGCAACCGTCGAGGGCAGTGCATATATCGAGCGCACATCAATCCACAACACCGCAGGAATTATACGCACAAAAGCGGCCATCAAAAAGGCTTTTGAGTGTCAGATGGCAGGCAAGGGCTTTTCCATGGTGGAGATTCTGTCAAACTGCCCGACAAACTGGGGTATTTCGGCAACCGAGTCGATGGACTGGATTGAAAGCCATATGATTCCTTACTATCCCCTCGGAATACTGAAGGAGGTATAATACATGACCGAACGTAATATTTTCGCCGGTTTTGGCGGACAGGGCGTACTTCTTATGGGACAACTGCTTGCACAGGCAGGTATGTCGGAAAACAAGCACACCTCGTGGATACCCTCTTACGGCCCCGAAATGCGCGGTGGCACGGCAAACTGCAGTGTTATGATTTCCGATGATGAAATCGACTCGCCGTTGGTTTCAAAGGCGACCGCCGTTATCGCTATGAACAGACCGAGCCTTGATAAATTTGAAGCTTCGCTTGAGCCCGGCGGCAAGCTGTTTGTCAACAGCTCTATAATCGACCGTAAGGCCGCTCGTGACGATGTGCAGGTTTATTACATACCTTGCAATGAAATTGCAGGGGAAATCGGCAACAACAAGGTTGCAAATATGGTCATGCTGGGCGCTTATATTGAGCGTAGTGGCTGTGTCGACAAAGAGAGCATACTTGCTGCACTGTCTGAAAAGCTGGGCGAAGGTAAAGCTCATTTGATACCGCTCAACCGTTTGGCCCTTGAAAAGGGCGCACAGGCGGCGAGGTAATAAATATGCCTAAATTTATGACTGTGGAACAAGCGGTAGAAGTGGTGCGTGACGGTGATGTAGTTGCGACAAATGACTTTCTGACCCTTGTAAACTCGCGCGAACTGAAAGGCGCACTTGGCGAGCGCTTTCAAAAAACCGGTCACCCCAAGGATTTGACTTTGTGGTGCTCGGCAGGCTTTGGCGACTGGTTTAAAGACTCACCTTGTGAGCTTCCCATAACCTCCGGTGCAGTCACAAAGGTTTATGCCAGCCATTACGGTTCTACACCGCATACTGCGGCAAAGATACTTGCAAATGAGCTTGAAGCATATAATTTCCCGCTCAGCATAATGAGCCACGGACTTAGAGCGGCGGCGGCAAAGCGGCCGTTTCACCTGTCTCCCATCGGGCAAAATCTCTTTGCCGACCCCGATATCTGCGGATATCGCCTAAATGAGCGTTCAAAAGAGCATTTGGTTGACGCTGTCGAGTTGGACGGTGTACGCATGCTCAAATACAAAGCGCCTAAATTAGATGTTGCTTTGATAAAGGCGACTTACAGTGACATGCAGGGCAATATCAGCTTTGACCAAGAACCTGTGGTTGCCGATGCACTTTTGCTTGCCCAAGCGGTGCACAACAATGGCGGCACGGTCATTGTACAAGTTGAAAAGGTGCTTGATACCGCAATCCGCCCATGGAACTGCATAATTCCGGCGGCACTTGTCGACATCGTGGCCGAGTGCCCGGAGCAGACACAGATTGCCTCACGAGATGGGTATATTCCCATCATCAGCGGAGAACGTAAACCCTCACAGCAAGAGCTTGAGGAGATGGTTTACGGCAGTGAGCGTGGCGGACAAAAAGAACTTGCACGCACCGTCGTGGCGAAGCGTGCAGTTAAGGAATTGCATGAAGGCGACATAATCAACATCGGAATCGGCATGCCTGAGGGTGTGGCGGTCGAGGCGGCACGCCTTGACATGCTCGACAAGGTGCATCTTACCGTGGAAACCGGCTCGATAAGCGGTCTTCCGACTTCGGGAGAGCTTTTTGGAGCCTCTGCAGGCCCGAAAAGTATATACAGTATTTCACAGCAGTTCGATTTTTACGGTGGCGGTGGTCTTGATATATGCTTCCTCGGTTGCCTTGAGGTCGATGTACACGGCAATGTCAACAGCCATTATTCGACAAAGAAGCTGTCGGGAATCGGTGGATTTGCCGACATATCCCAGTCGACAAAAGAGGTTGTGTTCTGCTTTACTCTGACCGCTTCCGGCCTTGAAATCGCCCTTGACGGCGACAAGGTTTCAATAGCAAAAGAGGGTAAAATCAAGAAAATCGTTCCCGAGGTGCAGGCCATCAGCTTTAGTGCAAAAAATGCCCGTGCCAGCGGACAAACGGTTCTGTATGTGACCGAGCGCTGTGTTTTTAAGCTTGGTGAGCACGGTCTTGAACTAATTGAAGTCTTTGAAGGCATAGATCCCGAGCGTGATATCTATCCCTATCTTCCCGAAGGCTTCCCACGCATGAAGTAAAATGTCAAACACCGCTCTATTATCGGCACAGGTGGCCGACAGCTTGACAGATATGATAACCCAGCAAAAACTATTTAATCCGGGTGACCGTCTGCCCAGCGAGTTTGAGCTTTGCCGTATGCTAAATGTCAGTAGAACCACTTTGCGAGAGGCCCTTCGCACTTTGTCCGCACAGGGGATACTTGACATTAAGCGAGGCAAGGGAACTTTTGTCGCAAACAGCAAAAAGCTCGAATCTGATATTTCCGCACTGCGGCTTGACAGTATTCGTGTCAACATCAAGGATTTATATGAAATGCGTCTGATTTTTGAGCCGCAGGCGGCTTATTATGCCGCAAAACGTGCGACCGATGCTGAAATTGCCAAAATACTCGAATACGGCAACCAAATTGAGCAGTTTATTTTGGCAGGTGACAACCGCTGGAACGAGTATGAAC
Source organism: uncultured Oscillospiraceae bacterium (assembly GCA_964367895.1). Taxonomy (GTDB): domain Bacteria; phylum Bacillota; class Clostridia; order Oscillospirales; family Butyricicoccaceae; genus CAYJAS01. The sequence continues at coordinate 29,810 of CAYJAS010000003.1, forward strand.
AGCGCTTTCACAATTCGATAGCCTCTGCCACCCACAACCCGTTTATCAAAACCCTTTTGCCGACCTTCGGCAAGGCAATTCACAAAGGGGTTGCGCTGGTGGAGCAGTCGCCGTCGCTGGCAAATGACACTTTGTCAGACCATCGAAATATCATGAATTATCTTTCAAAGCGCAGTTGCGAGGGTGCCTATACCGCTATGCGACTGCATATCATTAACACCATGCGCAATTTTGATGTCCCTGTTGACTAAATTTATTTTATGAGGAAAGTTGATTATGGAAATTAAAGTTATTAAGACCCAATCGCCCAAGCAAAAACCGCTCCCCGAACAAAAACTCGGTTTTGGCGGCATCTTTACCGACCATATGCTTTTGATGAATTATACCCCAAAAGACGGTTGGCACGACATGCGTATTGTGCCCCACGGCCCGATTGAAATCGACCTTGCCGCCACCGTTTTGCACTATGCGCAAGAGACCTTTGAGGGGATGAAAGCCTATCGTGCCGACGATGATCGTATTCTGCTTTTCAGACCGGAGGAAAACTTCAAGCGCCTTAACCGCTCTAACAAACGTGTTTGTATTCCCGAACTGCCCGAGGACATGTGTATGCGTGGGCTTGAAATGTTGGTCGATTTAGAGCGTGACTGGGTGCCCTCTGAGCTGGGAAGTTCACTCTATCTCCGCCCAATGTGTATCGGTACCTCGGCAAAGCTCGGTGTTAAGCCGTCCGAGGACTTTCTATTTGCAATAATTTGCAGTCCGAGCGGATCGTATTACGAAAACGGCATTAAGCCGGTCAGAATCTTTGTCGAAAACGAATATGTCCGTGCCGCTCCCGGCGGTATCGGTGCGGCAAAGACCGGTGCGAACTATGCGGCCGGTATGCTGGCACAGCGTGAAGCCAACGCAAGAGATTGCGACCAAGTTCTGTGGCTTGACGCTATAGACCACTTGTATGTCGAGGAAGTCGGAGCGATGAACATCTTCTTTGTGTCCGGCAAAACGGTAATTACCCCGGAGCTCGGTGACAGCATTCTTGCCGGCATAACCAGAATGTCGGTGATTGAAATGCTTAAATCCAAGGGCTATACCGTTGAGCAACGCAAGGTATCGATCGACGAGATGGAAAATCTGGCGCTTGAAGGAAAGCTTGATGAGATTTTCGGTACGGGAACTGCGGCACTGATATCACCGGTGTGCAAACTAAAAGGCAAACTGCGTGAGATAAATGTCGGTGACGGCAATATCGGCCCGGTAGCAAAAATGCTGTATGACAGCATAACAGAAATACATTACGGCAAAGTACAAGGTCCAGAGGGCTGGTCATATGAGGTTCCCCACTTCAATCTGTAAAGCGAAATAGTTAAAAAAGCCTACTGCAAACAAATTGCAGTAGGCTTTTTAGACATTAACTTTAAAACGCCAAAATAAACATATAAAATCCGATGCCGGCCATCATTGTGCCCATGATAATTTTCAGCACTTTGCTAATTTTCCCGTATTTTGCATTCTGCGACAGCTTTTGCACAAACCCGACCGAGGTTCCGCATACCACCGCCAATATACCGTGCCCGATGGAGTACAAAAGCAGCAGCAATATGCCCCATGCAAGACTTCCGCTTCCTGCCACCACGGCAAGCAATGCGATAAGTACCGGGGTTGAGCAGGGTGAGGAAAAAACTCCGCCGAGTATTCCGGCAATCAATGCGCCGACATAACCGGTCTTTGTGCTTTTTGACACCAAGTAACTTGACGGGATTATCTCGTAAATCTCCCATGTTTGCAGTGCCATAAGCATCATCATCACTCCGAGCAGAGCATACCACCACCACGATGAAGCGCCTATAAGATTACCGGCAATGGTTGCAAATGCGCCGAGCGCGGTAAAGGTTATGGCAGAACCGAGGGCAAAGGTCAACGAAAGCGAAAAGGCCTTTTTCGTGCTGTTTTTTCCGCTTCCACCGACATATCCGACAATGAGCGGCACACTCGACAGAGCGCACGGTGTAAATGAGGTCAGCACTCCTGCCAGCAGCGCCAGCAGTGGTGCAATCCAGGTACTGCTTGTTATAATCTCCGAAATAGCTTCAAGCATTGCATCCATTACTGCACACCCATATCTGCCAAGATGGCACGCATTTGCTCTTCGGTCAGTGCACCCCTGTGCGAGGTGTAAATATGCTCCTCTGTATCCCTATGGTGATAAAGTGTAAACTCAATTCCCAGCTCCTCGCTCGGCATATAGGGGGTACCGTCGGCATTTATGAAGAATTGTGTCGGGATTACATCGACAGGAAAGCCTTCTGCCGCCGCAGGGTTTTTCCAAACGTCGGCAAACTGGACTATCGCCTTGCCCTGCATGTCTGCATTCATAGTCACAAGCACAGGTTCCATTGCTTTACACGGGTCGCATTCATCTGCACCAAAGTCGATAATTATAGGCATTTCATGCTGTTTAAGACTTGTTAAATCTACACTTTCAACGTGGAGAGGGTAGTCAAGAGATTGGTCGCTCTCCTGCTTCTGTGCTTGCCCTGCTTGCTCCACAAAATAGATGCCCACTATGACGGCGACCATCAATACTGGGACTGCAATTTTAAGTATTTTTTTATTGTTCATTCTAAAACTCCTTTACACAATAACTCTGTTGATATTCTATTACAACAGGCTTCGGTTGTCAACATTCAAATCTAAAAAAATCGATTTGTTTTTTCGTGGCAACCGCAAAATTAACTATTTTTGTTCACTTTAATTTTTTGCACTTGCCCTTTATTGCCTTTCTTGCTATAATAATACTATATTTAATACAAAATAGTATGAAGGAGAGTTAAAGAAAATGAAAACTTTTAGCAAACTGATGTCCAAAAGGCTGATTTCCCTTGCTTTACTCATTGCACTTCTTTCAACCTCTGCGCTTGCAGTCCACCCCACACATCCAACTGAGCCACAAGCTCCGACCAAATCCACCTATGAGGTTGACGGCGGAACGGTGGAGTTTGACACTAATAGCGGCAAAATCACACAGGCAAGCTTTACAGGTACTACAGCTGATATCCCTGCACAGCTCGGTGGAGCTGATGTAAAATATATCGGTATGAAAGCCTTCAGCTTTAACAAAACACTTAAATCGGTTACTTTGCCCGAGGGGCTCCGGGAAATCCATATCAGCGCTTTTTACAATTGCCCGAGTATAAGCACTCTCAATTTGCCAGAAAGCCTTGAAGAAATCGGAAATACCGCTTTTGGCCTTTGCAATTCACTGACCGATGTTGTTATCCCGTCCAATGTCAAAACCATCGGCAATATGGCCTTTTACGGTTCTACCGGCATAAAGAGTGTCACCATCCCCGCAGGGGTTGAGAGCATTGGAAGCAAGGTCTTCTGGCAGTGCCGTGACATGACCGATGTCTACTTTGAAGGCACCGAGGAGCAATGGTATGCCATCGACATCGATGATGACAATACACAGCTCTTTTCGGCAACTTTGCATTTTGCAGACGGTGAAACCTCTATGCACACTGCGCCTGAAGGCCAAACCGGCTGGACAAATGTAGAGGGTATCGAGGGTGGCAGAGTGTTCTTCAACGCCTCCACAGGCACAATCGAGCAAGCCGATGACACGATAACCGTTGCCGACATACCCGAACAAATCGGCGGTGTTACGGTAAAGGCTATCAGCAACAAGGCTTTTTCATACAGCAAAAATCTTACATCTGTCACCGTGCCCGGTACGGTTGAGAAAATCACCTTGGGCACCTTTGCGCACGCTAATAAACTTCAAACGCTTGTTGTTGAGGAGGGTGTCAAGAGTATCGGTGTCAGCGCCTTCTATAACTGCAAAAATCTTGAATCGGTAAGCCTACCCACCACACTGGAATTTATCGACAACACCGCATTTGGCATGTGCACCTCTCTGCTTCATGTCGCTATACCCGAGGGTGTTAAGGACATCGGCAATATGGCGTTTTATGCCTCGGCACTGCAAAGTGCTGACCTGCCGGCAACCCTTGAGAATGTCGGATACAAGGTCTTCTGGCAGTGCCACAAATTGACCGACCTGTATTTCAGCGGTACCTCAGAGCAATGGTACGGCATTGAAATCGACGACAACAACACCGCACTTTTTTCCACTACTTTGCATTATGGTGACGGCGACAGCGGACAGCATATCGCGCCGGAGGGCAAAACAGGGTGGATGAATGTTGAGGGTATTGAAGGAGGCAGAGTTTTCTTTAATGTTTCGACCGGCACAATCGAGCAGGCCGACCCGACCGTTACCGTCGCGAATATTCCTGAGCAAATCGGCGGTGTAACGGTAAAAGATATCCATTATTCAGCCTTTTCACGAAATGAAAATCTTGTTTCGGTATTTATCCCCGGCACTGTTGAAAAAATTGGCTTAGGCGCCTTTTCACACTGCAAAAATTTGAGAGATGTTTTTGTGGCTGAGGGAGTCAAAAAAATCGGCATCAGCGCCTTCTATAATTGCAAAAACTTAGAGATTGTCACACTGCCGAGCAGCTTAGAGCGCATTGACAACACCGCTTTCGGTCTTTGCACCTCGCTCACAGATTTTGTCGTACCTGAGGGTGTTACCTCACTCGGCAACATGGTTTTCTACGGCTCTACCTCGCTCCAAAGCATTACTCTGCCTGCCGGACTGACCGAAATGGGCATGAAGACTTTCTGGCAATGCCACAAGTTTGAAACTGTGTATTTTGAAGGTGGTGCCGACCAATGGACTTCCATTGACATCGCCCATTACAACGATGATCTGTTTGAAGCACAACTTTTACTTGCCGAATAAATACAAAAACTATAAAATGACGGGGGAGAGCTAAACGCTACTCTCCCGTTTATTAAAATATGGCCAAAATGCAAACCTTTAACAACAGGCTTGATATTTTTGCCATACGGTGATATAATAATTCATAATAATGGAAAGTGTGCTATTTTTACCCGCACAGCGGGATTTCGAAAGGAGCAAGTAATTATGGATCAAAGAGTGAAAGACCTGATAGATCGCGCCAAGGTGACAGCGGCAACGGCGGCTACTGCGGCAGGAAAGGTGGCTGACAGCGCAACCAAAAAGGCGGGCGGAATTGTTGAGCTGACAAAACTCAACCTTCAAATCTTCGATTTGAACACCGATGTGGAACTGCTTATGAAGGAAATCGGTAAGGCGGTTTATTTGACCCATACCGGCGCTGAAATCAATCCCGAAGACATAAATGCGATGATTTCACAAATCGACCTAAAGTATGAAAAAATCTCGCAAATTAAGGCGGAGATTGCAGAAAAGAAGGCTGTCACAGCCTGCCCGGTATGTAGCTGCGAATGTGACAAGGAAGACGCTTTCTGTCGTATCTGCGGATCAAAAATGCAATAATCTTATTTTAGGGCGGGGCTTACTCCCCGCCCTAAATGTCGTATATGGAGGTGTTTTA
>CAYJAS010000003.1:35359-42824 GCA_964367895.1 uncultured Oscillospiraceae bacterium
TATTTTAGGGCGGGGCTTACTCCCCGCCCTAAATGTCGTATATGGAGGTGTTTTACTTGTTCAGTTATGAGCATTATGTAGAAAGTACACAGGCCATCACAGCTAAAATCGGGGATTTTAAACCGTCGGTGCTGATTGCACTCGGCACCGGCTTTGGTGCTTTTGCAGATGAAGTGCAAAGCCCTGTTTTTGTCGAGTATAAAGATGTCCCGAACATGGGCGTTTCCACCGTTTCAGATCACAGAGGCAGATTTGTATTTGGCACACTGCACGGTGTGTCTGTAATGCTTATGCAAGGGCGAATACATGTGTATGAGGGTTACACCCCCGAACAGGTGGCATTTCCCGTTCGGCTTGCCAAATTGCTCGGCGTGCACAGCATGATTGCCACAAACGCCGCCGGAGCGGTCAACACCTGCTTTGAAGTGGGTGATTTAATGATTATTGATGACCACATCCGCCTTATGGCGCAAAGTCCGCTGATCGGCAAAAATATTAAACAGTTTGGCCCACGGTGCTGTGACATGACCTATACATACACCCCGAAATACCTGTGCCTTGCAAGGCAACATGCCGACAAGCTGAAAATACCGCTTAGACAAGGGGTTTACATGTACTTTGCAGGCCCGCAATTTGAAACCCCTGCGGAAATTCGTGCCGCACGCATTCTCGGCGCAGATGCCGTGGGAATGTCCACCGTTTTTGAGGCTACAACCGCCTCACACTGCGGCATGCAGGTGCTCGGGATATCTCTTATGACAAACATGGCGGCAGGAGTGCTCGATCAGCGCCTTGACCACCTTGACATAACAAAAGCGGCAGACCAAGCGGCAGGCAATTTCTCCCGACTTATGGCCGCCGTTTTACCGGAAATGAGGGGGTAATTATGGATATTTTAATCAAAAATGTAGATGTTTTCACCTCGAATGATGCAAATCTCACCATGAAAAGCGCCTATATCGGCATAAAGGATGGCAAAATAGCATATCTTAGTGAAAAGTGCCCCGATTTTGAAGCCGATGAGGTAATAGACGGCACCGGCAAGGTAATTATGCCCGGAATTGTCAACGCCCACACCCATGTCAGCATGGCACTTTTGCGAGGTGCGGCCGACGATTTCACCTTACAAGACTGGCTTTTTAACCATGTCTTTCCGATAGAAGCCAAGCTTGATGACCGCTGTATTTATTTGGGCGCAATGTTGGGAATTGCCGAAATGATTCGCAGCGGCACCGTGTCGATTACCGACATGTATATGTTTATCCCAAATGTTGCGCAGGCCGTCTTTGACAGTGGCATTTATGCCAATATTTCAAACGGTGCCACCTGTTTTGACAGTACGGCATATGATTTTAAAACCGATAAAACGACATTGCAAATGGAGAGCATGCTCGAGCATTGGCACAAAAAAGACGATGACAGAATACTGCTTGATGCCTCAATCCATGCCGAGTACACAAGCTTTGACACAGTTTGGAAGTCGGTATCAGATTATGCAAAAGAGCAAAAACTTAACATGCATATTCACCTTTCGGAGACCGAAAAGGAGCATGCAGACTGTCTTGCAAAATACGGCAAAACTCCCACAGAGGTGCTCAATGAGCAGGGGGTGTTTGACACCCCAGTGACGGCGGCCCACTGTGTCTATCTGAGTGATAATGACATGGATATCTTGGCGGCAAAGGGTGCAACAGTTGCACACAACCCGATAAGCAATTTAAAGCTCGCCGGCGGTATTGCGCCGGTTACCAAGATGCTTCAAAAAGGCATCAATGTCGCATTGGGTACCGACAGTGTATGCTCAAACAACAATCACGATATGTTTGAGGAGATAAAGGCGGCGGCATTGCTCCAAAAGGGAATAACCCGTGACGGAACGGTCATTCCGGCGGCCACCGCTTTGAAAATGGGCACAATAAACGGAGCACGTGCACAGGGAAGAGGGCATTATCTCGGCAAAATCGCCGTAGGCTATGACGCAAGCCTGATCATGCTTGACTTTGACGCGCCACATCTATTCCCGGTACACGATATAACCTCCTCGCTCGCTTATTCGGCACGGGGTAGCGATGTTTGCCTTACCATGGTTCGTGGCAAAGTGCTGTGGCGTGACGGAAAACACACCACTATAGATTTACCCTCGCTTTACAGCGAGATAAACAGCTATGTAATGCCCAAAGTTTTCGGGCGATAATTCTTCAATAATAAAGGCGGTGACCCCTTTGGGCGCAAGAAAAAGAGCAGGCACAAGCACATTTTTAGAGGGTACGATTATACTGATGGCGGCAGGCATAATCACCAAAGGTATCGGTGCATTATTCTCAATACCGCTTATCAATATTATCGGGATAAGCGGAAACGCCATATACACCATTGCCTTTTACGTTTACAGCGCAATGTATATTATTTCGACTGCAGGACTTCCCGTTGCTGTTTCAAAAATGGTGGCAGAGGCAAATGCACTCGGAAAACACAAAGAGGTCAGAACTATTTTCAAAACCTCCTTTAAAGCATTTTTTGTAATCGGAGTGGTCTTTACCGCAGTTGTAATTGCCGGCGTGGATGTTATACTGCACTTTACAACAGAAGATGCCAGATATGCTATTTTAGCAATAGCGCCGACAATATTTTTCACCTGCATAGTTTCTGCGATAAGGGGATATTATCAGGGACTTGCAAATATGATGCCGACAGCTTGGTCGCAGATTATCGAGTCGGTCGGAAAATTGGTCGTCGGCTTAATCCTTGCTTATTATCTGTCATATCGTGGATATGACATTGGGATTGTCGTCGCCGGCGCTCTTATCGGTGTTACCGTCGGAACGGTATTTGCCGCAATTTACATGATAATCATCTGTACAAGAGATATCAAAAGGCAGGACAAAGACAAGCAATATGCCTCGGCATTGGCGAGTCAGCAGTCTACTCCGAGCAAAGTAATCTTAAAAAAGCTGATAAAACTGGCAATTCCGGTCACTATAGGGGCATCGGTTTTAACCATAACCAATCTGCTTGACATGTTTTTGGTAATGATACGCCTGCAAGAGGGGGCGATGATGACCTTGCCGCAAGCAGAGTTTGCCTATGGCGCATATAATCTTGCAGTTAAGATGTTCAACATGCCACAGGCACTGATTGTCGGCATCGGCGTCAGTATAATTCCGGCGATAGTTCGCTCACTTGTGACCTCTGATAAGCTTAAAGCGCAAAAGCTGACCGAAAGTGCCTTGCGAATAACCGGGCTGACCGCTTTTCCGTGCACCGTCGGTCTGATGGTAATCCCGGCCGGAGTTCTCAACCTGTTTTGGGAAAATGTAGACGGCATCGAAGTTGCAGTTCCGCTACTTGTTGAGATATCACTTGCAATCTTTCTTGTTGCAATGGTCACCGTTACAAACAACACTTTGCAAGCTATGGGATATATTTATGACCCGGTGCGCAGTATGATAATCGGCGGTTTTATAAAGCTTATAACCAACTATGTTTTGGTAGGTAACCCAGGCATCGGAATACACGGCGCACCCATCGGCACCTGCCTGTGCTACGGAACGATAATGGTGCTAAACCTTATTTCGATAAGAAAGCACGGCATTAAAATATCGCTGATGCGTGTTTTCTCAAGACCGCTCATATCGGCCTGCCTTATGGGTATCTTTGCCCACCTGATTTTCGACCCGCTTTACGGTATGTTTGGCAACACCGTAGCGGTGCTCTCTACCGTTGCGCTGTCGGCAATTTTGTATGCTCTTCTTCTTATTGTAACCAAAGCTCTGCCAAAAGAAGATGTACTTATGTTGCCAAAGGGAGAAAAAATAGCCGCATTTTTGAAAATGAAGTAAAAAATTTGCAATTAAATTCAAAAAAAACCTTGAAATCACTTGCAAAAGGAGCATTTATATGGTAGATTTATTAAAGTCATCTTATGATTTTTCAGACCTTGTGAAAATCATGACTTTGTTGCGTGCCCCGGGCGGTTGCCCGTGGGATACAGAGCAAACACATGCGAGCATACGCAAAAACTTTATAGAGGAAGTCTATGAGGTTTGTGATGCCATCGACCGTTCAGACATGGAACTGATGTGTGAGGAACTGGGCGATGTGCTACTTCAGGTGGTCTTTCACTCGGAGATGGCGAGCGAGCGTGGCGATTTTGACATCGATAATGTTTGTGACGGTATTTGTCGCAAACTTATCCGCAGGCATCCGCACATTTTTGCAGATGTCAAGGCCGATGATGCAAAAACCGTGCTTGACAATTGGGACAGCATTAAAAAGGCTGAAAAGGCGCAAAAAAGCCACAGCGACACAATTGCCGATGTTCCCAAAACACTGCCGGCTTTGATGTATGCACAAAAGGTGCAAAAACGTGCGGCAAAGGCAGGCTTTGACTGGGACAGTATAGACGGTGCCCTCGCAAAAATTGACGAGGAGGCGGTCGAGCTTAGACAAGCTGTGGAGCAAAAGCTGTCGGTTGACAAAGTGGCAGATGAGCTGGGCGATTTGATATTTGCCGCAGTAAATGCTGCCCGATTTGCGGGACTTGATGCCGAGGAAACCTTGACGGCCGCAAGCGCAAAATTTGCAAGAAGATTTTCCGCAATAGAGCAAATGGCACAGGGCAAACTCGACCAAATGACCCTTTCACAGATGGACGAGCTTTGGGACAAGGTAAAACTGAGCGAAAAGCAGATGAAGTAGGGGAGGCAAATCCCCCTTTCATATAAAACAAGGAGGAAGTAAAATGAACAAAACAGAATTAGTATCAGCAATGGCTGAAAAATGCACCCTGACAAAGAAGGACTCTGAGGCAGCCCTCAACGCAGCTCTCGAAGTTATCACAGAAGCTCTTGTAAAGGGTGATAAAGTTCAGCTCATCGGCTTTGGCTCGTTTGAGACAAAAGTGCGTGCAGAGCGCATCGGCCGTAACCCCAAAACAAAAGCTGAGATCAAAATTCCGCAAAGCACTTACCCTGTTTTCAAAGCAGGCAAGGCGCTTAAAGACAAAGTGGCGAAATAAGAAAAAACAAACCGGCTCGGCTGTCTCTTTTGAGACGGCCGAGCTTTTGTTTGCTTGATTAGAAAAAGCCACTGCAAATAAATTGCAGTGGCTTTTAAAGTTTATGCCCTTGCTTTTTTGAGTATCGCGACCACCTCATCGGTTTTGAGCACTTTACCGTAGGACACAACCTTGCCATCGACGACAAGGGCAGGAGTGGTCATTACCCCATAGCTTGATATTGTGGCAAAATCGGTGACGTGATCGATATCGGTGTTCATACCGAGCTCAGCGAGCGCTTGCGCTGTTGCCGCTTCCAGGTCGTTGCATTTTTTACAACCCGAGCCGAGAACCTTGACAGATGCTCCGCTTTCCATGCTCGCTTTAGCATTTGACACTTTTTCAGCATCGATTTCCCCACAGCAAGATGATGCTTTCTCGGGCTTCGGTGCGCATTTTCCTCCACAATCGCAAGCCGCAGCTTGCTCGGTTTTCTTAGATTTTGCAAACAGTTTCATTTTGACTCCTCCAAATTATAATTTTTTTACAGTAATAAATATTGAAATGCGTTAAATGCATATCCGACAATGATGATTCCGGCTGCGCAGATGCCGATAAAGGCGCCCAGCAGTTTGGGTTTTACCGCTTTTTTAAGCATGATCAGCGAGGGCAGGCTGAGTGTTGTGACCGACATCATAAAGGCCAAAATCGTGCCAAGTTGTGCGCCCTTTCCGAGCAGTGCCTCCGCTATGGGAATTGTGCCAAAGATGTCCGCATAAATCGGAATGCCGACTATAGTTGCCAATATAACACCAAAGGGATTGTCGCTGCCCAAAATGCTCTCGATTACCTCTTGCGGTATCCAGTTGTGTATGGCGGCGCCGATACCTACGCCGATCAAGATGTACGGGAACACCTTCTTAAAGGTGGAAAGCATCTGCTCTTTAGAGTACATCATGCGATCTTTTACGCTCAATTCGGGAGATTCTATATCAACGCTTCCTGCATTTAGGATGAAATCCTCAACATATTTGTGCATACCCAGCTTGTCGAGCAAAGTTCCGCCGATGACCGCTATTATCAGCCCGACTACTACATAGACCACTGCAACTTTTGCACCGAAAATGCTCATCAGCAAAACCAAGCTTCCCAAATCGACCATCGGTGATGATATCAAAAAGCTAAATGTAACGCCGACAGGAAGTCCTGCGCTTGTAAATCCCATGAAAAGCGGAATAGATGAGCACGAGCAAAATGGTGTAACCGTTCCGAGCAGTGCAGAAACAATATTAGCCCATATGCCTTTAAATCGGCTGAGAATACGTTTGCTTCTCTCGGGCGGGAAAAAGCTCTGAATATATGAAATTATAAAAATCAGCGAGCAGAGCAGTATTGTGATTTTTATAACATCGTAAATGAAAAATTGTACACTTCCGCCAATCGGCGAGCTGATGTCCATTCCCATTGATGTTAGCAGGCTCCCCACGCCGTCATTGAGCCACTTCATGCCGAGTATTTGGGTTTGCAGTATGTCCCAGAAATTAGAAAGAAATTGCATTGCGTTTACCTCTCTTAAAACAAGTTTTTTTGATGTATTGGGCTGTTTTTTGACCATGCAAGATGGTCAAATCAATTTATTTTAATGTGATTTACAAAAAAATACTACCATTATGAACATTTACCGCATGAGGGCGTTTGCTGCTCGGGCTCCGCTTTAATTACCGTGCTCTCTATCAGTTCTAATGCGCTTTTGCAGTAGTTATAGTCAATTTTGTAAAATGACCACTTCCCGGAATAGGAACAGGTGACAATTTTACTGCTACATAGCACCTTCATATGATATGACAATTTAGACTGCGATAGACATAGGGCATCGGAAATATGACAGGCGCACTGCTCACCACTTTGAAGCAAAGCTATTATTTTAAGCCTTGTTTCATCGCTAAGCGCTCTACAAACCATTGTCATTGCTTGTATATCACTTGACATCTTTCCGCCTCCATTTACAGGGTGTGAAATAAATCAATTGTTTTTGATTTGACTGTAGTATACTACAACAAAATCCACTTGTCAATACTTAAATCAATTTTTTTCAATATGTTTTTGTCGAACAAAAAAATGCACGGAACACCGAAAATGTGCTCCGTGCATTGCAGTTAAACTTATCGCAAAACTTCCGTTACTAATTGTAGGGGCGACCTGAGGTCGTCCGCCGTCTGCCCTTGCGAGGGGAGGATGGATTTTGGACGAAAGATTGCGGCTATGGAGCCGCCGCACGGCAAGAGCAGAGCCCTTGCCCTACATTACCCCAAAAAGTATGCAAAAAGTTTTGGAGGGGTTGCGTATGCCCCCCAAAAACCCCCTAGCGCTTTTGAACACTCGTTAATACAGATTGTGCGCTTGTATCAGGAAAACTCACCGCACAGCGGCGTGTTCGGGTTTATGTGTGCCACCCTAATCAAGTCGTTC
>CAYJAS010000004.1:0-22634 GCA_964367895.1 uncultured Oscillospiraceae bacterium
GCACCCTTGGTCGCAACTACCGAAACCACGGTGCCGTCACGGGGGGCGGATATGTCATTTTCCATTTTCATGGCCTCAAGCACTACGAGCACTTGTCCCGAAGTGACCTTGTCGCCCACTGCGCATTTGACAGCGAGGATGGTGCCCGGCATGGGTGAGAGCACAGGGTCTCCACCGGTCACAGGTGCCGCTGCGGCTGCAGCAGGTGCGGCCGCTACAGCTACAGGTGCAGCAGCAGGTGCCGGAGCTGCGGCGACATATTCATCAACAAGCATAGCTTGTCCGCGTTCGACCTCTATTTCATATGTTTTTCCCGAAAGTGTTACTTTATATTTCATGGTCTACCTCACTTAATTTCTTTTATGCTCTTGAAATAGAGCTCGTTGAGCGGTGCCTGCATTTTGTCGGCGACTACAGCCATCAGCATGGCGGCGGTGCGCTCGTCCACGCCGTGCAGATCAAGGCTTCCAAGACTGCCTTTAGCAAGGGTTTTGCCCGCCGGAATTGCCGGTGGGGCATCTGTGTTTGTCGGTGCAGGTGCAGCTACCGCAGGGGCAGGAACTGCCTTTGTCTTCATTACAGCACCCATGATAATAATCATACACATAATCAATATCAGCATAAAGAACACGATAGCTATGCCAAGCAAAGATATGCCAAGGGCGGTTGGGATTGTAATTGTATCCACAATACTACCTCCTTATATTTGCTCGATGCTGTAGCTGACGGTGTTTCGCTCACGCTCTGCACGTTGCTCAAAGAATTTTTCGGCAACGGCGGGGAAGGCGGCGTAGGACAAAATATCCTCTTCGCTGTGAGCAAGCTCGCCTGCTTCAGCCTTAAAGCCTTCAAGACCGGGCTCGAGTAGGTCGGCAAATCGGCAGGTGACAGGTTGCTCGTCGCCAAGAACCTTTGTTTGAAGTGCTTTGTCCACCTCACCCGGTGCCTTGCCGTACTCGCCGCGCAGATATGCCTTGATCTCTTTTGAAACATTTTTATAGCGCTCTCCGGCGAGAACATTGGAGGTTGCCTGAACGCCCACCATTTGGCTTGAAGGTGTAACAAGGGGCGGATATCCGAGATCTTTACGCACACGGGGAACTTCCTCAAGCACCTCTTGAAGGCGGTCGAGCGAGTTTTGTGCGGTAAGCTGTGCAACAAGGTTTGAAAGCATTCCGCCGGGCACTTGATATGTAAGCGCATCGGGGTCTGTGGTCATGACAATCGGGTTTAGCAGTTTGCTCTCGATAGACTGCGCCCAAATGGGTTTAAAGTAGTCATTGATCTCTTTAAGTACATTTTCATTAAGACCGGCATCATAGCCCATCTCTTTGAGGACATAGCTCATAGTTTCGGTCGGCGGCTGGCTTGTTCCACCCGAGAAGCAGGCGATTGCACAGTCGATAACATCGGCTCCGGCTTCTGCCGCTTTGAGATAAGTCATAGAGCCCATGCCTGTTGTGCCGTGTGTGTGTACGACAATTGGCAGTTTGAGGTTTTTCTTGAGTGCCGAAACAAGGTCAAAGGTCTCTTTCGGGCTCATAATTCCGGCCATATCCTTGATGCAGATGCTGTGGCATCCCATAGCTTCAAGCTGTTTGCCGAGGTCAACAAACATATCAAGGCCGTGAATGGGGCTTGTAGTATAACACAGTGTACCCGATACATGAGCACCCGCTTTTTTCGCTTCATCTACCGCAACTTCGATATTGCGCAGGTCGTTAAGCGCATCGAAAATACGGATAATGTCAATTCCGTTTTCAACGCTTTTACGCACAAATGCGCGCACAACATCGTCCGGATAATGTTTGTATCCGAGCAGATTTTGTCCACGCAGGAGCATTTGAAGTTTTGTGTTTTTGACATGCTTTTTAATGGTGCGCAGTCTCTCCCACGGATCTTCGCTCAAATAACGAAGGCATGAGTCAAAGGTAGCACCGCCCCAGCATTCGATCGAATAGTATCCTGCTTTATCAATGGTCTCAAGGATTGGAATAAAGTCCTCGATCGGCATGCGGGTGGCTATCAGTGACTGGTTTGCGTCGCGCAAGACGGTTTCGGTAATTTTAATACTCATTGATACACTCCTTGTGTTTATTTTGCTAATTTTATACATTTAATACAGCCTGATTAAGGACGGTTTAAATGCGATTACTTGATATAATAACACATATTTCTCATAATACAATAGAAAAAGGCAATCTTTTTTCAAAAAAAGATAAAAAATACATGCTTTTTAGCATTATCGACCAAGTTGCAACTTTGTTTTGCTTTTTTATACAATATGTGTTATGCTTTTCAGTGCATAATGGCAATCAGCCATATCTTACATATAAAGCTCTATCAGAGGTAATTATGAAAAAATCGGTTTTACTGTCAATCTCCGGTCTGCAAAATCCCAATACACAAGATGAGGACAATATATCACTGCTGACCGAGGGATTTCTCTTTCGAAGAGGAAAACAATTCTATATAAGTTATGAGGAAAGCGAACTGACCGGCCTGCGTGACACCAATACCGTGATAAGCGTATCGGAGCATCGAGTTTCGATAACACGTACAGGCAAATACCCCTCAAAAATGCTTTTTGAAACGGGCAAGAGCCATATGTCGGTTTACCCTACAGATTACGGTAGTTTGACTATCGCCGTCAGCACAAAAGGTATAGAAAATCGCCTGACCGACGAGGGTGGCGAGCTCGACATTCGCTACGATATTCAAATTGACAATGTTCATGTGGCAAGCACAATACTGCGTGTGCAAGCCACACTTAAAGATGATAACAATAAATCGGAGGAAACAGCGATATGAATCAAATTGCAATAGCAACCGGTGTAGCGGCCACTATGATTACAGCCGCATATGAAAAGGCAGTGGCAGACGGTGTTTTGCCGGAGGCAGAAGTGCGCCCTCCTGCCATAGAAATCCCCAAAGATGTCAAAAACGGCGACTATGCCACAGGTTTTGCCATGCAAAATGCAAAACTGCTTTCGGTCGCCCCGCGCAAAGCGGCGGACGAGATAATCGCCCGCCTTGTATTTGACGGTACATGTTTTGAGCGTGCCGAGGCTGCAGGGCCCGGTTTTATCAATTTGCACTTAAACCACGGCTGGTTTGAAAGCGTTCTGCTTGACATTGCACAGCAGGGCAAGAAATACGGTAATACACAGGTCGAGCGCCCCGAGCGTATAATGGTTGAGTTTGTGTCGGCAAATCCCACCGGCCCGATGCATATGGGCAACGCACGTGGTGGCGTGCTGGGCGATACAATAGCCGAAGTGCTAAGCCGTGCAGGGCACAGCGCCTATCGTGAGTTTTTGGTAAACGATGCCGGAAATCAGATAGAGAAGTTCGCCCAATCGATAAATGCACGCTATATGCAGCTTGTGTTGGGGGAGGATGCTTTCACCTTCCCGGAGGACGGTTATCACGGTGATGATATCAAACAGCTCGCCCAAAGCTTTTTCGATGCTCACGGCGACACATATAAAGATAAAGACGAAACCGAGCGCAAGAAGGCGCTGACCGAGCACGGCCTCGGATGCAATCTTCCCCGCATGAAAAGCGACCTTCAGCGCTATAAAATTGAATATGACAATTGGTTTTTCGAGTCGTCAATACATGAGGACGGATATGTCGCCCAAATCGTAAAAAAATTGGTAGACGGCGGACACACTTATGAAAAAGACGGCGCATTGTGGCTTAAAACCTCTTTGTTGTTGACCGATTTTTACACAAAGCAGGGCAAAAAGCCGGCAGATATTGAAAAACTTGAGCTAAAGGACGATGTTCTGTGCCGTGCAAACGGATTTTACACCTATTTTGCCGCCGACATCGCATATCACAGTGACAAGCTTGACCGCAGAGGGTTTGACAAAGCCATTAATATCTGGGGCGCAGACCATCACGGGCATGTTGCGCGCCTGAAATGTGCCCTCGATGCGATCGGGCTTGACGGCACAAATAGGCTTGAAATTGTACTAATGCAAATGGTGCGTCTGATGCGTGACGGTGAAACGGTGCGTATGTCCAAAAGAACCGGCAAAACCATTTCGCTTTCCGACCTTCTCGATGAAATCAGCACCGATGCGGCACGCTATTTCTTCAACTCTCGTGCGGCAGACACACATCTTGAGTTTGACCTTGGACTTGCCGTCCGTCAAGACGGCGAAAACCCCATTTATTATGTGCAGTACGCACATGCACGCATATGCAGTATACTCAAGGCGCTGAACGAGGCGGGTATAAACTGTGAAATCACCTCGCCCGATCTTGCTCTGCTCACCCATGACGCCGAAATTGAGTTAATTCGTGAGCTGTCACGCCTGCCGGAGGAAATCAGACTTGCCGCACTCTCTCGTGAGCCGTCACGCCTCAATAAATATGCAGTCAGCGTTGCAACCGCTTTCCATCGTTTCTACACCTCGTGCCGTATAAAAGACGCTCAAACTACCGAGCTGATGGGCGCAAGAATATATCTTGCCAAATGCACCGCAACGGTAATTTCAAACACATTGGAAGTGCTCGGTGTAACTGCCCCCGACCATATGTAATTTCTATTCTATAAGTGTGCTGCGCTAAATAAGAACAGCTTTTCGCCCGTAGGCGACGAACATTCTTGCCCCATCGCACAATCTTCCGTATTGCTACAAGCAAAAGCGCTAGGGGGTTTGGGGGGGCATACGCAACACCCCCAACACTTTTTGCCTACTTTTTGGGGTCAAAAAGTAGGTTGCGGTGCCGCAATCGGCACAAACCCTCGTCTTCCATTTTAAGGAACGAGGAAAGACAGCGGGCGACCAAAGGCCGCTCCTGCAATCGATAACGGGAATATAACGATAAAATTAAATCCCGTCTCCCACAACAGAAAGGAAACCGAAAAATGAAAAAATATCTGTCGTTTTTGCTTGCCTTAACTTTGATTTTTACGGCGGCACCGATTACACACGCAGAGAGCTACACAGCAGATGAGCAGTATGAGGTCATCGAGTATGTCGTTGAGTTTATCAAAACTTATGGCCTACACAGTGATGAGGGGGATGATCCCCTACTTCGTGCCATGCTTGAGCTGTTTGAAACAGACCCGGATGCCTTTAATGTTGTAATGTCCTCTATGCTGTCAAGCTATGATGACTATTCAATGTTTCTTCCCGAGGGTACATATGACCAGGCTTTCCCTGAAACCGACGCATATGTAGGAGTTGGAATAACCCTTCAAGATAGCGAAAGCGGCATTGTCATTACTGCGGTCAATCCGCTGGGCGGTGCATACCGTGCCGGTGTGATGGTGGGCGATATAATTGTGCGCATCGATGATGTCGATGTCAGCACAGCGGTGCTCGGTGATGTCACTCCACTGCTCAGAGGTGAGGAAAACACCCGTGTTACCGTGCAGGTACGCCGTGGAGATCAAATACTGTCCTTTAATATCAAGCGTGCCATGATAGGCCAGCCCAATTATGAGGGTTATATTGTCGAAGACGGTATATATTATATGGATTGGAATCGCTTTTCCACAGATGCGGCATATATCGACTTTGTGTTTTCAATTCGTGACATGGTCGAAGCCGAAACAAAGAGCCTTATACTTGATATGCGTGGAAACCCCGGCGGAGATTTGCAAATGGCGATGAATTTGGTAAATCGCTTGCTTCCCGATGAGCATGTATTTTTCGAGGTGCAACACCGTGACGAAAACAACGAGCTTGTGACAGAGGAAATCATATCGGAGGGCATCGGTCCTCGCCTTAATCAGATAGTTGTGCTGGTAGACGGTGACTCGGCAAGTTCCTCCGAGGTTGCCATGGCAGGAATATGCGACACAGGATACGGAGTATCGGTCGGTCTGCCGACACATGGCAAAGGCCGTGCCCAATATCATCTCACCTTCACAGACGGTTCGGGCGTTTCGCTAACCTATGCAAAACTGCTGTCTGTTGAGCACGGTGATTATGACGGCGAAGGACTTGAGCCGGATTTTTACTCGCATAATATTACCGGAACCCATCCGGGAGCCGATATTGAAAAGCTAAATCCCATCGCCATAACACAGGGCAATTACTCGGACGATGCCGAGCGTCTAAATATCGCCCTTTCAACCCTCGGATATATGGATATACCGGAAAAGGGATATCATTTCGGTGAGCAAACGGCGCTTGCTCTGCAAGATTTTGCTCTCGACAACGGCGTAAATGCCGACAACGGTCTTACACTTGAGCTGATTTCGCTGATGAACAATCGCATAAATGCACTTGCAAGCGAACAAACTGTGCTCGATTTGCAATATGAGTTTGCACTGTCACTCGCCCGTGAGGCGGCAAAAGAGCCCCTTCAATACACTGTAGACGAACACGGCAACTTTGAAAATCTTGATTAATCTATAAAAAAATCGGTGATAATTATGGACATGTACAAACAAATTGCGCAAATAATCTCAATCGATCCCGGCAAGCGTGGGCTTGCCGGAAATGTTCCGCTACCCGACATGCAGGCAATGTGCCAAAGCCTATCAGCTGCCGCGAGAGTAATCATTGTCACCGGCTTTACGGTGACACCGCAAATGCAGGGTGAAACCGATGGGCCGAGCGGTGCGGTAGCCATAGCCTCGGCCTTGCTCGCTCTCGGAAAGCAAGTTACCATTGCCACAGACAGCATAAGCCTGCCTCTGCTCAAAGCGGCGGCTACCGTCTGCGCAAGTGACGCTCAGATTGTATGTGTTCCGAGTGAAAACTCGGCTGAGTTTTGTAAAAAACTGCTGTCCGACTTAGCTCCAAGCCATGTCATTGCCATCGAGCGTCCCGGCAAAGGGCGTGACGGAACTTTTTACAATTTGCGTGGTGACAGCATAGACCATTGCGCCGTCGATACCGATGGACTTTTTGATACACAAGCGGTCACCATAGCGATAGGCGACGGCGGAAATGAGCTTGGCATGGGCGCATTGCCCGACAGCGTACTCGACAAAATCCCCTTTGGACATCGCATATGCTCACGCAGTGCGGCTCAATATCTCTTTGCCGCAGGTGTGTCAAATTGGGGCGGATGGGCAATTCAAGCGGCGCTGTCTCATTTTTGCGGAAAAAATCTGATGAATACAAGACAGCAGGAGAGTGAAATACTGCACGCCGTGGTCGATGCCGGCGGAATAGACGGAATAATCCGCAAACACGGCTATTATGTGGACGGTCTGACAGAGGATGAAAACCTCGAAATTCATGCAAAACTGCGTGAATTGATAGGTGTATAGCGTGAAAAACTTTGCAAATATGTCACCAAAACAGGTGCGATCGCTCATTAAATCGGGCGAGATAAACGGGCCGACCGCCGGAATGTCGGCGGGATATGCGCAGTGCAACCTCATCATACTACCCGCCGATTTGGCGGCCGATTTTGACGAGTTTGCAAGCAAAAATCCACAAGCTTGTCCTGTGCTTGAGCGGCTTTCCGAGGGACAACGATTGACAAAGCATATTGCAGACGGTGCCGATATAGCAACCGATTTTCCACGCTACCGCATATATGAGCATGGCAAACTGACTCAGCAGCCGACCGATATATCTCATCTTTGGCGCAGTGATTTTGTCAGTTTTCTCATCGGGTGCAGTTTTTCCTTTGAGCACGCTCTGCTCGAGGCAGGACTGCCTGTAAGGCATATAGAACTGGGCGCAAATGTGCCCATGTACAACACGAATATAGCCTGTACACCTGCAGGTGCACTGCACGGGAATATGGTGGTCAGTATGCGCCCGATGACGGCTGAGCAGGCCTGTTTGGCGTGTAAAATCACTGCTCGTATGCCCAAAGTGCACGGCGCACCGATACATATAGGCGACCCGGAGTTTATTGGTATATCCGATATAACGGAGCCCGATTACGGCGACAAACCGCAGATGAGCAGCGACGAGCTACCTGTGTTTTGGCCGTGCGGAGTGACTCCGCAGGCCATTGTGCAAGCGGTTGCACCTGCTTTTGCCATCACCCACGCGCCCGGGCATATGCTGATAACCGACACCTTAAACCAATCACTGATGGAATAAAACCGCCCTTTTGGGCGGTTTTATTATGCAAAAATAAACCTTGTATACGATTACTGTAACAATAAAAACTTTGACAAAGAAGTAATGTTGAGGTATAATGTCAAGGTTAGAATTATCGTAGCTAAAGCTGTTTTGAGGTGCTTGAAAATATGGGAAATATGGGACTTGCATTTAATTTAATAGCCGGAGGCATAGTGGCAGTTCATTCCCTTTTGAATTTCACCCTTTGCGACAAGCTAAGTGACAGCAGGCGTTTTAATAAAGTTGTCATTTTGTTGGTATGCGTCTTTAATGGGATTGTGGCACCCTCTATACTTTCAACTTTGTTTGACAGCCCGATGACCTCTGCTTTTGTTTGCGTCTTTATCCTAATGGGTGAGATGTTCTTTCTATTTAAAGGACGAATTACCGCAATATTCGGTGTTACGGCAGGTTCACTGCTTCACCTTTTTGTGCTGAGGAATGCTATCATTCCCTCGGCATCACTTATTTTAGGGCTTTCCATGTATGAAATTACATTTGACCAAAGACTGCTGGCCATAGTGAATACTTCAGCTTTTGTCGCTCAAATTGTTACTCTTACACTGTTCATTAAGTTAGTTCCGTTTGACATTGTACTCAGAATTATGAACAACAGGAGCTTTTACACATGGCTGTTGGGGCTCACCATTTTCCTCAACGGATTTATAATTTTCAACACCAACATCTTTCTTGTAGATTATTTTTCGGTCGCTCTTGCCGTGCAGCAAATTGTAATACCGATCTTTACGCTGCTGTTTTTCTATATAATGCTTGTTCTGCTCATCAAGATTTTCAGTTTAGACGCATATAAGGAAAAGAGCAAGGAGCTTGAGGAGCAAATAGACAAGGATAAGGTGCTTACCTCTGCCGCACTGAGCTTTGCCGAGATAATTGTTGAGGTAAACTGCACAAAGGACACCATAACAAGGGTGCTTGTAAACTCGGTGGAGCAAAACTTAGGTGAGCAGGTGTCACTTGTCGACTTTTTCAAAGGTCAAGCGCAAAGTCATTTGCACCCCGAGGATATGGATGCACTGCTTGGAATTACTTCAAAGGCACTTATTTATGATTTTGAGCACGGCTATAGCGAGCGTATGATTGAATATCGAGCTCGTAAGATGAATACCGTTCAAATGGGACAAAGCGGGCTTGAGGCCACGGTAGACTACTTCTGGCATAGGCTGAGAATTACCACTACATGCAATGAGGACAACGGAGAGATAATTTCGCTGTTTGCCATAAGTGAGATTGACGGGCAAAAGCAAGAGGAGCTACTGCTTCGCAAGAGAGCCGAGACCGATCCTCTGACCGGTGCTTATAACAGAGAAGCCTTTGCGCTCAAGATGGAAAAGCATATTGAAGGGGGAGGCATAGGTACCCTCTATATGTTTGACCTTGACAATTTCAAGGGCATTAACGACAATATGGGTCATGCCGCAGGCGATCAGCTACTGCGTGAGATTTATGCCAAGGTTACGGCCGTTTTCAGAGAGCAGGATATCGTTGCTCGCTTGGGCGGCGATGAGTTTGTAATCTTTTTGGCGGACAATGTCGATGCCGAGACGGTCGCTTCAAGGGCGACGAGAATTTGCAAGGCTATAAACAATGTTTATCGTGCCGACAACGGCGTGGAGATAGAAATTTCAAGCAGTGTGGGTATTGCCAGAGCACCCAAAGATGGAACAACCTTTGATATACTGTTTAAGGCGGCCGACACAGCTATGTACCACTCAAAAAGCGTAGGCAAAAATACATTTACCGTTTACGATAGCGAGCTTACTGCCGGCTTTAGCAGGCGTGAAAAGGACGAATACACACGAGCAGAGGAGCAGTAAAAGCCCTCTACCACTTTCCGGGAGGGAAAATGAGATTAGGCATAGACATTGGTTCAACCACCGTTAAACTGGCGCTTATTGACAATAAAAACACTTTGCTTTACAGCTCTTATGATCGTCACAACTCCAAAGTGGCAGAAAAACTGCTTGAGTGTCTGACTGAAATCAGAGCTTTGTTTAGCGACCTCAGGCATGTTAAGGTTGCTGTGACCGGCTCTGCCGGAATGGGTATTTCAGAGCAATTGGGCATTAATTTTGTGCAGGAGGTTTTTGCCACTAAAATAGCGGCCGACACATATGCGCCCGACACCGATGTGATTATAGAACTTGGCGGAGAGGATGCAAAAATCCTCTTTTTGTCGCGTGGACTTGAAGTTCGCATGAACGGCACTTGTGCCGGCGGTACAGGTGCGTTTGTTGACCAAATCGCCACTTTGCTGTGCATTTCGCCCGATGAAATGGACGAACAAGCAAAGCTTGCCACAAAAACATACCCCATCGCTTCACGATGCGGTGTTTTTGCCAAATCGGACATTCAACCGCTGCTCAATCAAGGGGCAAGCAAGGCAGATTTGTCACTCAGTATATTTCGCTCGGTGGTCAATCAGACCATCACAGGGCTTGCCCAAGGGCGAGAGATTGCCGGAAATGTGCTATACCTCGGCGGGCCACTGACATTTTTGTCACAGCTGAGAAGCAGTTTTGACAGTGCGCTGTCCCTCACGGGAAGATGTCCTGACAATTCACTGCATTATGTCTCGCTGGGTACAGCGCTATGTGCCGACAGCACCGCCGACCTTGATGTGCTCACCATAAAACTGAAACAACAGCAGGGCACCTGTGGATTTGACAAAACAGACAGGCTTTTTGAAGACGAGCAGCAGTATCGGGATTTTAAAAACAGGCACGATGCAAACCGTGTGGAGCGCAGCGATAAGCCTGATTATGACGGTGAGGTTTTTGTCGGCATAGATGCCGGCTCAACCACCATAAAAATTGTTGTTATAGATCAAAATGAGCGGATACTGCACTCCGATTATAAAAACAACGGCGGAAATCCGATACCGCCGATTAAAGATTTTTTAAACGATTTTTACGCCAAACATCCCAAGGCGAAAGTGCGCTCGGCCGCTGTAACCGGATATGGTGAGGACATGATAAAGGCGGCCTTTGGGATTGATTTCGGGCTTGTCGAAACGATAGCCCATTATACCGCCGCACGCAAGTTCAACGACAAGGTTGACTTTATCATCGACATCGGTGGACAGGATATAAAATGCTTTAAAATTGCAAACGGAGTTATAGACGATATATTTTTAAATGAGGCATGCTCATCGGGCTGTGGCTCATTTTTGCAGAGTTTTGCAAGTGTTCTCGGATATGAGGCCGAGCATTTTGCAAAACTTGGGCTTTTTGCTGACTCGCCGGTCGATTTGGGTTCACGCTGTACAGTTTTTATGAACTCCTCGGTCAAGCAGGCTCAAAAAGATGGTGCTTCGGTGGAAAATATTTCGGCCGGCCTTTCGATAAGCGTGGTGAAAAATGCGATATACAAGGTAATTCGTGCCACCCATGCCTCGCAACTTGGCGAGAATATTGTCGTGCAGGGCGGTACCTTTTTGAGCGATGCCGTACTCCGTGCCTTTGAAAAAGAAATCGGCGGGCAGGTAATCCGCCCGAATATCGCCGGAATTATGGGTGCATACGGTGCGGCACTTTACGGCAAAGGAAGAGCGCCAAAGTATTCAACTCTGCTTGATGCAAAAGCTCTTAGTGCATTTGAGCACAAAACAGTTGACATCCGGTGCAAAGGGTGTGCCAACAATTGCAGACTGACTGTCAGCACCTTTGACGGAAACAGGAGATATGTTGCCGGTAATCGCTGTGATCTTCCGACCAGAGCGGCAGATGACAAGGAAGAAAGGCTAAACCTATACGAGAGCAAGAGGCAAATGCTTGCGCAATACGGTGATACCGATAGACAGGGGACAAAAGCCAGTATCGGACTGCCTATGGTGCTCAATATGTACGAAATGCTTCCGTTTTGGCACAAACTTTTTACAAGCCTAAACTTTTCGGTTAAAACTTCCGGATTTTCAGCCGAAGAGACATATGAGAGAGGGCAACATACCATTCCGTCCGATACGGTGTGTTTTCCGGCAAAACTGGTACACGGACATATTGAACAGCTTATGGCAAAGGACATTGATGCGATTTTTTACCCGTGTATGAGTTATAATATTGATGAAGGGCGAGGCGACAATCATTACAACTGTCCGATAGTCGCATATTACCCCGAAACAGTGGCAAATAATATACCGTCTGTCAAAAAAATCGACTTTATTTATGATTATTTAGGGCTTCACAGACCAAAGGATTTTGCGAAAAAAATGCATGCCTTGCTCAACAAGCATTTTGGTGGATTTAAATTGTCGCAGGTGCAAAAGGCGGTTGAACTTGCATTTTCAGAGCACAGCGATTTTTTACGGAAAGTGCGCTGTGAGGCTGAGAGTATTGTAGAAAAAGCAAGAAGTAAGGGCAATTTGATAGCCGTGCTGGCAGGGCGACCGTATCATCTTGACTCTAAGGTCAATCACGGAATAGATAAATTAATCAACAGCTACGGCGTGGCGGTAATCAGCGAGGATGGAATAAGTCACTTGACCGAGGAAAGCCACCATGTGGCGGTGCTCAATCAGTGGACATATCACAGCAGAATGTACGATGCCGCAAAATATATCGGCACACAAAGTGACATGCACCTTGTTCAGCTGGTGTCCTTTGGTTGCGGTGTAGATGCAATTACCACCGATGAAGTGCGTTCGATACTCGGGCGCAGAAATAAAATATATACGCAACTCAAAATTGATGAAATTACCAATTTGGGAGCCGCTAAAATACGTATCCGCAGCTTGCTTGCGGCGATTGAACAGGAGGGAAGATGATGGAACAAATACAGACAAGGCCGGAGTTTACGGCCGAAATGCGCGCAACACACACTATACTTGGGCCAAATATGCTTCCCATGCATTTTGCAATGATTAAACAGGTGATAAAGCCTTATGGGTACAACCTTGAGGTGCTTGAAAATGAAGGGCGTGAAGTGGTAGAGGCAGGGCTTAAATATGTCCACAACGACACCTGCTACCCGGCACTGCTGGTTATAGGACAGCTTATCAGCGCCCTTGAAAGCGGCAAGTACGACATAGACAATGTGGTACTGCTAATATCACAAACCGGTGGCGGTTGCCGTGCTTCAAACTATCTGCACCTGCTCAAAAAAGCGCTCGACAAGGCGGGATTTCCACAGGTGCCGGTCACCTCGGTAAACACTGCAGACATTCAAAAGGGCAGTGGAATTGAGCTGAGCGTTTCTCTCGGTAGAAAATTACTCGCCTGCTTTGCTTATGGCGACATGCTTATGTTGCTGAAAAATCAGGTTAGACCTTATGAGATAAATCAAGGAGATACCGAAAAATTAGTTGCAAGATGGCAAAAGACAATTATAAAGCAGCTTGAGCAGGGCAAGGGAATAAGCGTCGGTCAGATTAAGCGCAACTTTTTTGCCATGTCGTCAGACTTTGCAGCTGTCCCTCAAAATAGGGTGCCAAAGATTAAGGTGGGCATTGTAGGGGAGATTTATGTCAAGTTTTCAAGCCTCGGAAACAATGGTTTAGAGGAGTTTTTGCACTCGCAGGGCTGTGAATATATGGTGCCCGGACTTATGGGATTTGTACTCTATTGCGTCGAAAACCATCTGCAGGACATCAAGCTTTATGGTGGAAGCTCGGTCAGAAAAGGGGTGGTGCTTGCAATACGCAGTTATATTGAAAGCATCGAAAATGCCATGATCAAGGCGGTAAAGCGTGAAGGGATTTTCTGCGCCCCTTCTCATTTTGCGCATTTGAAATCGCTTACCGAGGGTGCAATAGGAATGGGCACCAAAATGGGTGAGGGGTGGCTACTTCCTGCCGAAATGTTAGAGCTTTGCGAAAACGGATACGAAAACATCGTGTGCGCCCAGCCCTTTGGGTGTTTGCCCAATCATATTGTCGGCAAGGGCATGATGCGCACAATAAAGGAGCGCTATCCAAACGCAAATATCACAGCAATAGATTATGACCCGGGTGCGGCAAAGGTAAATCAGCAAAACAGGATAAAACTTATGCTGGCCGTTGCGGGAGAGCGGTTACGCACCGAAGGCAAGGATGAGGAAAGTGAAAGCGGCAAGCGTATAAGCAAAATTATTAAGACGACGGCGGCCATTATTCCGTAAATTATAATTTAGGAGGGGCATAAAATGGGATTTTCAGAGATGTCACATGCCTTCATTTCGGCAAGTTTTTATGTGCATTTGACCGAAATGTTCGGGCAAAGGGGAGAGAATGCCTTTGTGCACGCCACTCGGCATTATGCCGAACAGCGTGGCAAAAGGATGGCACAGCGTGCCATTCGTGACGGTATGCCCCTCAATTTTCGCACATATCAGCAATACAGCGAGTGGAGACCGACAAAAGAGGCCATTGACAGCGGCGTCACAAATCAAGTTGAAGTTAAGTCTTATCTGCCTGACAGGCACTTGCACATTACGGTATGTCCATGGCACAGCAAGTACAAAGAGATGGGTGTAGTACACGGTGGGCATGTCTATTGTGAGCATCTTGACAGTTCGCTTTGCAGGGGATTTAATCCCGAACTGAGCTATAATGTCGGCGAAACTTTGCACAAGGGAACCCACTGCACACATATTTTGAAAGATGTCTCATATGACGATAGAAACTCACCGATTGAGCGTGACGATGCAAACGCAAGAGATTTCGAATATCACTGCGCCCACTGTTATTATGCCTTTTCCGAAATTGTGCATTCGATTTTCGGAGCAAAGGGCAAGAGCGTAGCTTGCACCGTGCTTGAGGATTTTGCAAAGCAATATGGTGAAATTATGGCAGATGCTATAGTTTGTTATGAAAATACCAATTTTAATGTAATTTGACAAAATTGCCATAACAAGTGGCAATTTTGACACTTTAACATAATTTGAAGCTTTATTGTGATATAATAAACACAATAAACAATCAGATGCGAGAAAAAGTGCGAGATGTTTATTATATAGATGCCCACTTTCTCGCCACAGAGGCGGCAACCGAAAGTGACGGCGAATTATATCAAAATGCTTTGCATTTGTGATATAATCACAAATATAAATTGAAAAGAGTTTTCAATAATAGAGAAATGGGGTAACAACATGAAGACAAAAAAACTGCTTAGCTTACTGCTGGCACTGTGCATGATGTTTGCAATGCTTGCAGGCTGTGCCGAGGAAGCACCGGAGGAGCCGGATGATGACAATACAGTGACAGATCCGGCACAACCGACAGAACCGACAGATCCGGCACAACCGACAGAACCGACAGAACCGACACCGCCTACCACACCTACTACTCCGGTAGACCCACCGGTAGCACCTATAGGACCAACCGAGCCGGACGACGATGAACCCACCATGGAGCTTGTGGGGTTTTGGGACAATCCCACTATAGAAGTAAGCCTTGAACTGATGGTAAACGGAGTTTGCAACTTCACCTCTGATGATGGGGGCACTGAGGTCGGGCACTATAGCTTTAACCCCGAAACCGGTGAAATTGAGATAGACAATGGACAAATTGTTGTCATAGGATTGTTCCAAGAGATAAGCACACAGTTTTCAGCCGGCAATTATTCCGACACCGACCTTGTGCTTGATGGATTTGACGGCACCTTCTACCCCTCCGATCAAGCGACCTACGGTGTCTACAGAGCGGAAGACTACAAGACCTTTGATGCCTTCTTTGACAACCATGACAGCCAAATCAGCATCGAGCTTTCGAGCGATGGTACCTTTGGTTACACTGACCTTACCGCCGCCACATGGGGCTCTTACACTTACAACTCTCTAAGCGGTGACATCATATTTGAAAATGATATGGTTTACATGACCGGATATCTTAATGAAAGCGTTATGTACATAACAATTGACGGTGTTGAAGGTTATTTCGAACACGCCTCCACCCCCTTCTACTATCCCAGTGACCCGGGCGATACCAATGCTTATACCTTTGAGGGTACCTTTGATAACCATGAAGCATATAACAGCCTGCAAATCTACAACGACGGCACCTTTGTACTGGGCAACGGAGATGATTTGCAGTATGGCAATTATATCTATTACCCCGATGGCGGAGAGCTGTTTTTGATGAATGATTTCATATCACTTGATGCTTATTATGACAGCAACACCAATATGGTGAACATCTATGATATGTACGGCATTTTCGAATACACCTATTCGGCTACCTATTTTTACAGCAGTGTAGGGGCTGACGGCGACAACGAATGGGATATCACCATGGGCTATTGGGTGTACAACGGAGATCATACATATGGAGATGGTGAAATTGTATTGGAGTTTTACAATGACGGAAATGTAGGATGGTATACCCGTTCTGCAGACGACGGAAGCGTAGGCGTGATTTACGGTGACTATTCCTTCGACGGACAATATTTCGTCTTTTATGCCAACACCCAGGGTCAGATGCTCGGCTCGTTGTCAAATAATGGCACAATGATTTCTATCGATTATATGGAAGGTGCATTTATCTATGTAGAAGATGAAACACCGGCATTGATCCACGAATATTTAACTCAATAAGCAATATACCGGTAAGGGGTGCATGAGCGCCCCTTACTTTTGCTTTCAGGAGAAAGAAAGCAATTTTGGCAAACTTTTTTAACAGTCTTGAAATAAAAAGGCAATTTTTTTGCAAACCCTTGCATTTTTAGATAAAACATTGTATAATGATGTTAATATGCTATCACAAAAAACACCATGTGCTTTCACAAGCGCTTTTTGTCTTGCGCATTTGCAGGGCTAAAGGGCGCGCACAATTTTGATTTTAAAAACCGAAAGGAGCACACAAACTATGGGTCTAATCAAAGCAGCACTCGGTGCAGCCGGGGGAGTTTTAGCCGATCAATGGAAAGAGTTTTTCTATTGCGACGCATTGGCAAACGATGTGATTATGACAAAGGGACAAAAGCGCACAAGCGGACGTAGCTCAAACACAAAAGGTGAGGACAATGTCATTACCGACGGTTCGGGCATCGCGGTCGCAGACGGACAATGCATGATCATTGTCGAGCAAGGCAAGATCGTGGAGGTTTGCGCAGAGCCCGGACAGTATACCTTTAACAGCAAAGAATCGCCCAGTGTTTTCACAGGTGAGCTCGGCACGAGCGTCATGGAAACCATCAAACAGGTAGGCAAGCGCTTTACTATGGGTGGTGACACAGGGCTTGATCAGCGTGTTTACTATTTCAATACCAAAGAGATGATGGGCAACAAATTCGGCACACCGCACCCAATTCCCTTTAGGGTCATTGATACCAATATAGGACTTGATATCGACGTTTCGGTAAGGTGTAGCGGTACATACTCCTTTAAGGTTTCAGATCCGCTTCTGTTTTACACCAATGTTTGCGGTAATGCCGCAAGTGAGTACAAGCGCAGTGAAATCGATGCACAGCTTAAAGCTGAGTTTATCGGAGCACTTTCACCGGCTTTCGGCACTATCAGCTCGCTCGGACTGCGTCCTAACGCACTTCCGTCACATGCCTCAAAGCTGACAGAGCTTATGAATACCGAGCTGGCCGACGATTGGGGCAAGCTTCGCGGATTGCAGATAGTTACAATCTCGCTCAACCCGGTCGTTCTGCCCGAGGAAGACGCAGAGATGATCAAAAATGCACAGATGCGTGCTATCAACCGTGATCCCGGCATGGCGGCGGCTACTCTGGTCGGCGCTCAGGCAGAGGCAATGAAGGCTGCCGCTTCCAATGAGGGCGGAGCTATGATGGGCTTCATGGGCATGAACATGGCACAGCAATCGGGTGGCATGAACGCACAACAACTTTTCGGCATGCAACAACAACAGCAAATGCAACAGCAGCAACAAATGCAGCAGCAAGCACAGGCGGCTCCGGCGGCAAATGCTTGGGCATGCGAGTGCGGAACCCAAAACACCGGCAAGTTCTGCACAAATTGCGGCAAACCGCCTGCTGATGGTTGGAATTGCAGTTGTGGTGCTACAAATAAAGGCAAGTTCTGCACAAATTGCGGTGGAAAAAAACCTGCCGGCGCACCTGTTTACAAATGCGACAAGTGCGGATTTGAACCTCCCAAGGGACAGGCGATGCCTAAGTTCTGCCCGGAGTGTGGAGATGTCTTTGACGAAGCAGACGCACAGTAATAAAAATATATAAAAATCGGAAGGTACGCTACCCGGCGTGCCTTTCGGTGTTGGATAGTGTTTACACTGTCTACTTGAAAATTTTGATAAGAAGGAGTGCATTTTATGGCCTCTCAGGTTAATAACTATCAGTGCCCGTCTTGTACCGGCCCGATAAAGTTTTCGAGCGCTTTAGGAAAGCTTGAATGCGAATATTGCGGTTCTGTATACGAGGTTGCCGAGATAGAGGCATTATACGCTCAAAAAGAGCAAAAGGCGACTGCCGCCTTTGACAAAGAGCAGGAAAAACAGCAAGGGGCAACGGCCACAATTGAGGATATTGACGGCGACACCATTGAACATTCGGGAGAGTGGACCTCAGAGGGGAGCATGGATTGGGGTGAGGACGGGGAAGGCATGAAGTCCTACTCCTGCCCGTCTTGTGCGGCAGAGCTTATTTGTGATGCGACCACAGCGGCTACAAGTTGCCCTTACTGCGGCAATCCGACCGTCGTACCCGGACAGTTTGGCGGAATGCTCAAGCCCGACTATGTAATACCCTTTGAAAAGGATAAACAAAGCGCTATAGACACACTCAAAAAGTTTTATAAGGGCAAGTTTTTACTGCCCAAATCCTTTAAGAGTGAAAATCATATTGAGGAGATCAAGGGGGTTTATGTCCCGGTTTGGCTATTCTCCGGCGTTGCCGATGCCGACGCCACCTATAACGCCACCGACTCCTCCTCACACCGTTCGGGTGACTATATTATCACCACTACAAAGCACTATAAGGTGCGCCGTGCCGGCACCATGGGATTTGAGAACATACCGGTGGACGGTTCAACAAAGATGCCAGATGCACATATGGAGTCGATTGAGCCCTTTAATTACAACGATTTAAAACCATTCTCAACCGCTTATTTGCCGGGATTTTTGGCAGATAAGTACGATGTTGACTCACAGCGTACAGCTGAGCGTGCCGACAAGCGAGCTGAAAGCACCGTGCTTGACCTGCTGCAAAGGTCGGTCACCGGATATGACACCGCCCACCGTAGCGGAGCACGTGTCAACATTCAAAAGGGTCAGGTGAAATACTGCCTTGCACCGGTTTGGATGCTTGCAACCAAGTGGCAGGATAAAAACTTCCTGTTTGCCATGAACGGGCAGACCGGCAAACTTATCGGCGATTTGCCCTGTGATATGAAAAAGTTTTGGCTTACATTTGCCGCAGTTGCCGCCGCTGTTGGCGGTATCGGCAGTTTTCTCGTAAGCCTCGGCATCTTTATGTAGGGGGGCAAAAATTATGAAAAAATTACTTTTAACAGTCTTTGTGCTGGCATTTGCCCTCTCGCTTTCGGCTTTTGCCGTGGCAGCAATACCTATGACAGCAAGCGATTTTATTTTAGATGAAGCCGATATGCTGACAGCCGAACAGGAGCAGGAATTGGAGCAAAAGGCACAGCAAATTGCTGATACGCATGAAGTCGGCATCTATGTAGCTATTTTAAGCGATCATTACGACTACAGCGAGCACATCGGTGACCTTGGCTATGACACCTATTACACAAATGAGTTGGGTGTCGGTGCCGACAAAAACGGGGTACTGCTCGTGTATGATCTGCTTATAGATCATTATTATACCTTTGCCCAGTACGGCCCCAAGGCAGAGCCGTATTTTACCGCCGAGGCCGACAATGCGATGGGAAATGAATTTTTTACTTTTGTCAATGCGGGTGATCACTATGCTGCCATGAACCTATTTTTGGATTATTGCGCAAGTGCTCTCAGCTCTGCGCCCGTGAAACCTTCAGTGCAAGATCCGATGTTCTCCGAGGGCGGATTTGTCATTGATCAGGCGGATATTTTGACAGATGAGCAAGAGCAGCAGCTTGAGGCGATGGGACAGCGCATTTGGGACAATTACCAAATGGGCGCCTATGTGGTAGTACTCAACGATTTCACAGATTATTCCGACAGCACCCGTGATGCCGCCGATGATATTTTCCTATATAACGGTTTGGGATACGGTAGCGGACAGGACGGAACTTTGCTCATGCTGAGCATGGCAGATCGTGATTTTTGGCATATGGCACACGGCGACTTTGGAAATGCCACGGTCACCGATTACGGTAGGGAGATGCTTACCGAAGATTACCTGTCCTATTTTGCAAACGACAATTGGTTTGGTGGATTTGAAACTTTCTTTGTGGGAATTGAAGAATATTCTAAGCTGGCGCGTGAAGGAGAGCCATTTGATGTCGGCAGTTATATCAACCCGATACAATATGTTATAGCGGCAGGTATAGGTGTGGTGATAGCGGCGATAACTTGCCTTACCCTAAAAGCTCAGCTTAAATCGGCAAAGATGCGCGACAGTGCGGTCGACTATGTCACCGGTGGCGGCGTGCAGTTGCGCATACGAGATGATCAATACACACATACGACCACTTCACGCAGACATTCGCCGAGAAGCAAAAGCAGTAGCGGAGGAAGCGGTGGCGGAACTTCTGTCGGCAGTCGCGGAACCTCGGGCGGCGGCGGAAAATTCTAATATTTTGCAATTTTAAAAACAAAGGGCGTTGGGATTTACTCTCAATGCCCTTTATTTAAACAGCAAAATAAATTTCGTACGACAAAAAAACAGGAAAAAGCGACAAAACCTCTTTACTTTTAAGGCGATTTGCATTAACATATTGATATACCCAAAAGCTCGGAGTACTTAATATGCTACTGCCTTTTAGGCGGAATGGAGATTGCGATGAACGAAAAAAAGAAAAAGCAAGGTAAACTATCAAATCAATTTAACCTTTTGATAGCCGTGACGACGACAGTTATTGTAACTGTTATGATTATCATAAGCGGTATGGTGACCGAGAACAATGTTGGTAGCGAGCTGACCGACCAGTGCATTACAGGCACAAATCTGCTTAGCTATGAGCTGAGTTTGCACGAAGTGGCGCAGATGGAGGATAAAACCGAGGTTTTGGACAGGCTGAAGCAGATTACAGGTTGCGAGTTCACCATTTTCAGTGGCGATGTCAGGGAGTTTACCACAATTGTTGTGGACGGTGAACGTGCTGTCGGCACAGCTCTTGACCCGACGATTGCCGATTTAGTCATAAACCAAGGGCAGAGCTATGTAGGTGAGGCGGTCATTTTGGGCGAAAGTCACATTACCTCCTACATCCCTTATGTTGATGACAACGGACAAACCATTGGTGTGCTGTTTTCGGGCATATCATCAAGCGTTAACGATGCATCAATAGATAGGGCGCTGACCGTATCTATGGTGGTAGGTATCGTGCTTATCATTTTAGTATGTATTGCGACCAAAATTATGGTGGACAAGGCTGTTGCAAAACCGCTTGCCCAAGTTATGGAAGCGGCAGATAGCATCACACATGGCAAAATGAGCTTTGAACTTGATGTCAACTCAAATAATGAAATCGGCCAATTGGCACAATCGTTCGGTGAAATGAAAACGACACTGTCAGGGCTTAATGGGGTGCTGGTCACCATGCTGGGAAGCATAGCAAAGGGTGACTGGAATGTCGATATCGGACAGCAGAGCATGTATGTCGGCGACTGGAATGAGCTTTACTCCTCGCTTGACGAGATGACAAAATCGGTTAGAGGTGCCCTTTCACAGGTGTCCGACTCGGCCGAGCTTATCACCTCGAGTGTGGCAATGGTTTCGGGCGGAGCGCAGGCTCTGGCAGACGGTTCGGTAGACCAGGCACGCAGTGTTGACAATTTGTCTGCAAACTTGCAGGATATTTCTCAGCAGGTAGAGGATAATGCAAAAAATGCGAAAAAGGTCAACGACATCGCCGTTGTTTCGGGAGAGGTCACTCAAAATACCCTTTCAGACATGCAGCAGATGCTTGTAGCAATGGAGGAAATCTCCAGCACTTCGGAAAACATCGTGAAGGTTGTCAAGGCTATAGACGATATCGCATTCCAAACCAACATCCTTGCGCTAAATGCCGCAGTTGAAGCGGCAAGAGCAGGTGAGTCGGGCAGAGGATTTGCCGTTGTCGCTGAAGAGGTCAGAACGCTGGCACAGCGCTCTTCCGAATCGGTTAAAAACACGACACAACTTATTGAGCGATCGATAAGCGCCGTGCAAATAGGCGGAGCTATTGCCCAAAAGACCAACGAGTCCTTTGAAGGTCTTGCCGAGCGTGTTCAGCAAATGGTAGTGACCATTAATGAAATCGCAACGGCGACCGAGGAGCAAACCGACAAAATAAGAGAAATATCCAATGGAATTGAGCAGATTTCTGCCGTTGTGCAGGCAAACACCGCAACCAGTGAGGAAAGCGCCGCCGCAAGCCAGGAACTTGCAATGCAGGCAGGCACCTTGCACTCGCTTATTGAAAAGTTTAAGCTGTAAAATTAAAACACACCCGAAAGGGTGTGTTTTTAATTATAAAATCCTGACCCAAATGAATTGGGGTGAATTAAATATAAATGTA
>CAYJAS010000004.1:22734-41283 GCA_964367895.1 uncultured Oscillospiraceae bacterium
TTTTAATTATAAAATCCTGACCCAAATGAATTGGGGTGAATTAAATATAAATGTAACGAAAAACGGGTTGTAGGGGCGGTCATTGGCCGCCCGCAGGCTGTACGTTTTTTTTCGGTAGGGGACAGAGCCCCTACCCTACAATATTAAAATAATGCACATGTAGGGGCGATTCACGAATCGTCCGCACCGCCGTCAGGCGGTATTTATATGGCGCTCTCGCTTGTGCCAAATACTTAGATTTCCATCTCAGAGCCCAGACTGCGCATTGCCTCAATTGTATCAACAATCAAATCATCAAGGGTGGTTTCAAGCAGCTCAGCGCCGTTTTTAATGACTTCACGACTGCAACCGGCGGCAAATTTCTTATCCTTAAACTTCTTTTTGACGCTAGATAACTCTATATCGCAAACACTCTTGCTCGGACGCATAATGGCCGCTGCACCGATTAGTCCGGTCAGCTCGTCAACGGCATACAGCACTTTTTCCATTTTGAGCTCGGGCTGATAGGGCGAGTCGGTCATGCCCCAACCGTGGCTCATGGCGTTTTTGATAATTTCCTCAGAAACGCCCTCCGCGCGTAGGATTTCTATACCTTTTACGCAATGTTGCTCGGGGTGTTTTTCAAAATCAATGTCGTGCAGCAGGCCGACAATTTTCCAGTGCTCGACATTTTGTGGGTCATGCTTTTGTGCGAACCATCCGAGAACACCCGACACAATATAGCCATGTCGCAGTAAAAAGGGCTCGCTGTTGTGCTTTTCAAAGATCTCTTTTGCAGTTGTAAGTGTCATGTTAATATCTCCTTTTGCTTTTTTGTCATTATTTGTGATATTTTGTGCCTGCCGTTATAGACAGTGCACGATATACCTGCTCAAGCACCATTACCCGAGCGAGATGGTGGGCAAAGGTCATGCGTGACATGGAAAGCCGAAAGTCGGCACGTTGCTTTACACTGTCGTGTAACCCGGTGGATGAGCCGATTATAAGGCAGATTTTTGAATGACCGGAGCCGGCAAGGCGCTCAATGCGCTGTGACAGGCCTTCGCTCGTCAGCATGTCGCCCTCGATGCACAGAGCAATGACATAGGCGCCGCTCGGTACATTTTGCAGTATTTTAGCGCTTTCGCGTTCAAGTGCATCGGGACGGCCGGAAAGCTCGTCCAGCTCGCATATTTCAAGGCGGCACATAGTGGAAAGGCGCTTTTGATATTCTGCGCAAGCCTCGGCATAGAAACGCTCTTTGAGTTTGCCGACGCAAATTAATTTCACATTAAGCATAGCTACTGCCAATCTCATTAAGGGTCAGCTGATAGCCTGCAAGCTGATAAGCTGTCATCTTGGCCGAATATGCAATTAAAGGTGCAACCGCTCTCGGAGGAGCAACTGAAACCGAAAGATCGGATATTTCCGCACCGAGTTTGGTGAGGGCCTCGGTGGTGCAGGTCAAAGCGAGATGTGGGGTGTTGTTTTGCTCGCTGAGATGGCACAAAACAAAGTTCCGAGTACCGCTTTGATACAAGGTGGCGCAAAAGTTTGCGCATTGTTCGTTTGAAAGATGTCCGCTGTTTGAACGGACACGCACTTTTAGAGGATAGGGATAGTTGCCGAACATCAGCATGGTCAAATCGTGATTTGACTCAATAAGCACCGTTTGACAGCCGCATAGTCCGTCGGAAACCGATTTTGTAATATGCCCGAGGTCGGTGCAAATGCCGACCTTTTGGTCGCCGTCATCTATGGCATATCCGCAACTGCCGGCAATGTCATGCGAGGTTTTAAAGGTGTGTACTTTTATGCCACACTCGCAAAGGGTTTGGCCGGCCGAGAAGATTTTGCGCTCACCGGTGTAGGAGCTCACTTGTAAAGAGGTTTCCGCCGTACAGCACAGCAGTGCATTTGTGCGCTTTGACAGCACAGGCAAAGCGGAAATATGGTCATTATGTCCGTGGGTCAAAAAGATATGGGTCAGGTCTGACGGTTCAAGGTTTAGGCTTTTAAGGCATGCCGTTATGTGCTTTGCTGTCGTGCCGGCGTCAATGAGGGCGCGCATGTCACCGCTTTGGTAAAAGGCGCAATTGCCCGAACTGCCACTGGCGAAGGTTGTAAAAAAGTTCAAAATATGTCACCGTTTCTATTGAAAATATAGGGTAAATCTTGCGTTACAACATATTGTATCACAAGATATAGCATAATGGTAGACTTATGGTTGACATTTTTGCGGAAATTTGAGAGAATAAGAGCCGATAAGATTATTCGGCAGATTTCAGTGGCGGGCAGACGATGGCTCGTCACGCTTGAGATTTGAATACATATATACCAAAACCAAAGGAGGATTTTGTAATGAGTAATAAAGATTTACTTACAGAAATAACAAGTAGCGGCGGCTGAGCAGCCAAATTGGGGCCGGGTGCCCTGTCGGATATACTTGATACATTGCCAAAAATAAGCGATGAGCGATTGCTCGTCGGATTTGACAGCTCTGATGATGCCTGCGTTTATAAAATGAGCGATGAGCTTGCACTGGTACAAACGGTTGATTTTTTCCCGCCCATGATCGGCGATCCCTATCATTTCGGGCGTATTGCGGCGGCAAACGCACTTAGCGATGTCTATGCCATGGGTGCAAAGCCTATGCTGGCTATGAATTTGCTCTGCCTGCCCGACAGTATGGAAAAACAAGCGACCGCTGACATGCTCAGAGGTGGCGCCGAACAGGCGATAGCCGCCGGTTGCATTATTGCGGGAGGACACACCATCACCGACACCGAACCCAAGTACGGATTGTGCGTCACGGGAACGGTACATCCCGATAAGGTGTGGACAAATCGTGGTGCAAAGATTGGCGATGCGCTTGTACTTACAAAGCCACTGGGAAGTGGAATTGCCGCTACCGGCATGAGAAAGGGACTTTTGCAGCAACAAGAGGGAGAACAGCTGATTGAGTGTATGGCACTGCTCAACAAAGATGCGGCACAGTTTGCCGCACAATTTGATGTGCACGCTTGTACCGATGTCACAGGCTTCGGGCTTGCCGGACATGCCACAGAAATGGCGGCGTGTGACGGTATAACCCTTCACTTTTTTGCCGATAAACTGCCTCTTCTGCCCAAAGTAGAGCAACTTAGCGCGCAAGGGCACAGAACCGGTGGAGGAAAGCGGAACAGGCAATACCTCGGTGAAAATCTGCACATAGAGGACGGTCTGCCCGAATGGGTAGAGCATGTTGTGTGCGATCCGCAAACCTCGGGCGGATTGCTTATCGCATTGCCAAAAGACCAGGCCGAACGTTATTGTGAGTTAATGTCGGAAAAAAAGCAAACTGCCGTCATCGTCGGGCAGATTGATGCACATTCCGGTTGCGCAGTAAAAATAACTACATAAATTTTAAGAGGGCACAGCTTTTGTGCCCTCTTTATTTACAGCGAAAAAGGGTGAATTTGTATATACAAAATGACCTAAATGTTGCCGGAATATTAATTTGTCATTTTTTGATTTTTATGCTTGACTTTATAGGTTTTACTTTATATAATTGACATGACAAAAACCTTATCGGTCATATAGTCGGATGAAGATGTCGGGAGAGCTCGCATATGCGGCGCCGAAGGAATAAGAAAAGTGGTCTCGTAAACCGCTTTTTGAAGATCTCAGGCAAAAGGACCGGTATCTGACGACGCTCTGAAAAGCAATGATTTACAGGCTTTGCACCGATGGGGCAACTGCGCATTTGCGTGGGAATCTCTCAGGTTTAGAACAGGGATGGGAAACGAGCTTTTCCGTACCCTGTTATTTTTTTGCATCGGAGGCGCAAATGTGCGAATAATAACCAATAACCCACTTGTAAAACAGCATTATGAAGACAGCAGTTTTACCGTCGAATACAGTGACGTATCATACAGGCAGGTGCTTGTGCTGGCACGTGATGCAATTCACAGCGGCGCTATCATAAACACCCACCCGCTTTCGGGAAGTGTAAAACCAAACGAAACACCTTACAAATCGCTGGCACTCAGCAAGCGCAAAGGTGCGGTTGACCATGAGTCATTGCGCATCATCGAGCTCAGCATTGAAACCTGTGACAAGTTCGGGCCGTGCAGATTTGAACTGACAGAGCGGCTGCGGCAGGATTTTATGCTTATTGACCACTCGCTTATCACAGGTGCAATACCACGTAGGTAAGACACATTAAAATAAATCAAACAAAGGAGGTGTATCATTTGAAACTGACACTCGGATATGTCGAAATTAAAGACATACAGTTTGCAAATGAAACCAAGGTCGAAAACAATGTCCTTTTTGTTAACAAGGCGGACATTGAGAAGCTTGTCTTAGAGGATGAGCACATCAAAACGGCGGCACTTGACATCGCAAGGCCGGGAGAGAGCATTCGTATCACTCCGGTTAAAGACGTTATTGAGCCACGCGTAAAAGTTGAGGGTCCGGGCGGCATGTTCCCCGGCGTTATCAGCAAGGTTGAGACAGTCGGCTCGGGCAAGACACATGTTTTGCGCGGTATGGCAGTTGTAACCACCGGTAAAATCGTCGGCTTCCAAGAGGGAATTATCGATATGACCGGAGAGGGCGCAAAATACACACCGTTTTCACAGCTTCAAAACCTTGTGCTGACCTGCGAGCCTGCAGATGGAATCAATCAGTATGAGCATGAGCATGCGCTGCGCATGGCAGGTCTTAAAACAGCTGTTTTCCTCGGCGAGCTGGCAAGAGAAATCAAGCCTGATTGCGAGGAGACATTTGAGACCTACTCGATGTTCGAGGGAGTCAAAAAGTTCCCCGAGCTTCCCCGTGTAGGATATGTTCAAATGCTGCAAAGCCAAGGACTGCTCCATGACACTTATGTCTATGGCGTAGATGCAAAGCGCACACTGAGCACAGTTATCAACCCGCTTGAGATTATGGACGGCGCAATCATCTCGGGTAACTGCGTTTCGGCTTGTGACAAAAACACAACCTATCATCACCAAAACAACCCGGTTATCCATGATTTGTTTGCACAACACGGCAAAACAATCAACTTTGCCGGAATGATTATCACAAACGAGAATGTCTATCTTGCTGACAAAGAGCGTAGCTCCAACTGGTCTGCAAGCATGGCAGAATATCTCGGATTTGACGGTGTTATCATCTCGCAGGAAGGCTTTGGTAACCCCGATGCCGACCTGATCATGAACTGCCGTAAGATCGAAGCAAAAGGCATCAAAACCGTTATTATCACCGACGAGTATGCAGGCCGTGACGGAACTTCGCAAAGCCTTGCAGACGTTCATCCGTCGGCAGACGCTGTTGTCACAGGCGGTAATGCTAACGGCGTAGTTACACTGCCCAAACTCGACAAGGTCATAGGCCACCTCGAGTTTGTCGATCGCATTGCAGGCGGATTTGCCGACAACACCAATGCAGATGGCAGCATCACAGTTGAAATTCAAGCAATAACGGGCGCAACAAATGAGCTGGGCTTCAGCCGTTTGAGCGCACGATAATCGGAAAGGAAGGGTGAAATCATGAGCAAGGTCAAGGTTGTACATTACATCAACCAATTCTTTGCACAAATCGGCGGCGAAGAAAAGGCCGACTACAAACCTGAGCTTCGTCAAGGTATTGTAGGCCCCGGTCTCGCACTTTCGGCAGGTTTCGGCGACAATGCCGAGATTGTTGCCACCGTCATTTGCGGAGATAGCTATTTTAATGAAAATCTCGCAGAGGCAAAGAAAACAATTATAGATATGGTTAAATCGCAAAATCCCGACCTGTTTATCGCAGGTCCGGCATTTAACGCAGGTCGTTACGGCGTAGCATGCGGCGAGATTGCAAAAAGTGTTAAAGAGGCGCTTAACATTCCGGTTCTCACCGGCATGTATGTTGAAAATCCCGGTGCAGAGATGTATCAAAACGATGTTCACGTCATCTCCACCAAAAACAGCGCAGCAGGCATGAAAGATGCCGTCGCTAAGATGGTACCGCTTGCACTCAAGCTTGCAAAAGGCGAAGAAATCGGCGCATCTTGCATAGAGGGATATCTCCCAAACGGCGTGCGCAAAAACTTCTTTGAGGAAAAACGCGGCTCCGCTCGTGCAGTCGATATGCTTGTAGCAAAGCTCTCTGACAAACCTTTTGTCACCGAGTTCCCCATGCCGAGCTTTGACCGTGTAGAGCCCAGTGCACCGCTTAAAGACCTGAAAAATGCTACAATTGCACTTGTCACTTCGGGCGGTATTGTTCCCAAGAACAACCCCGATCGCATCGAGTCTTCGAGCGCCTCCAAATACGGAAGCTATTCGATTGACGGTGTTGCAGATTTGACAGAAGCAACTTACGAAACCGCACACGGCGGATATGACCCGGTCTATGCAAACCAAGATGCTGACTGTGTCCTTCCCGTGGACGTTCTTCGTGACATGGAAAAAGAGGGTGTTATCGGCAAACTGCACGGAACATTCTACTCGACAACCGGTAACGGTACCGCTGTTAAGAGCTCTAAGGCTTTTGCAGAGGAAATTGCTCAAGACCTTCTTAAATCGGGCGTTAGCGCAGCTATCTTGACCTCCACCTGAGGCACCTGCACACGTTGCGGCGCAACGATGGTAAAAGAGATTGAGCGCGTAGGTATCCCCGTGGTACACGTCTGCACAGTCACCCCGATTTCGCTGACGGTCGGTGCAAACCGTATCGTTCCGGCGATTGCAATTCCCCATCCGCTCGGAAATCCCGCTCTGTCGGAAGCTGATCAAAAGTCACTCCGCCGCGGACTGGTCGAAAAGTCGCTTAACGCACTTATGACCGAAGTTTCCGGACAAACCATATTCGAATAATTCAAACTGCGACGGGGCGGGCGTGTCCCGCTCCGTCACAGTCACACAACCGGTTGTAGATTTCGCTTGAAAAATCGCATAGCTATTCCTATATTTAAAAAAGGGGTAAGATTATGATGAAAAAGAGCTT
Organism: uncultured Oscillospiraceae bacterium; assembly: GCA_964367895.1. GTDB lineage: Bacteria > Bacillota > Clostridia > Oscillospirales > Butyricicoccaceae > CAYJAS01. Next base: position 29,689 of record CAYJAS010000004.1, read on the forward strand.
AAGTTGGAGCAATTTCGCAGTGATTGTTTTATTGACAGCACTAAACTTAGATTTTTTTGATCTTGATTTTTCATCCACATGGAGATTTGCTTTAGCGCTAATAATTGTGCTTGCGCTTGTTGTTTTCTTTGTGCTTGAAATAAGGGCAAAGCAGAGCAAGGCGAGGGTAATTGCTTATGGAGCAGTGCTTGCAGGCCTGGTAGCACTTGGTGTTTATCTTGCACAGCCTGTAAGCCTTGAGCAATATTTGCCAGAGCAGTCGCAAGAGGAAAACTTCCATATGTATTTAGACAATCATTTGGTAGTATGGTATCCGGGTGACGGCGAAATCGAGATTGAGTTTGACAGTGATATAAACGAGCTGACCATTAGAGGTGGGCAGGTCGGACAAACAGTTGAAAATCTTGCAAATATTGAGCTAAGTAGATATTTGCTGCCCGGTGGCAGCACAAGCAGTAAATATTACTCCTTTAGCTATAACAGCAGGGCGCAAGACGGGTCGTATTACGGCAGCGTGTCGATGAGCCTGTATGACAGTGGCAATGGAGCGGTTACCTTGTTTTTTGATCATGAACCGCTTGAAGATCATTCGGAAAGCGTCGAATACTTCTATAGACATGATTTGATGCTTGAAATTATCAACTGTTTTCCACAGGAAATTGTCGAAATCATAACTGAGCAAGTTTTGTAAAAAAGAAAAGGTGATATTATGGAAAAAATATATGACGTAATCATCCTCGGAGGAGGCCCTGCAGGCCTTTCGGCAGGACTTTACGCAGGGCGTTCGCGCCTTAGCACCCTTATGCTTGAAAAGCAAAAGGAGGGTGGACAAATTGTCATCACCCATGAAATTGAAAACTATCCCGGCGGAGTTGAGGGCGAATCGGGCCCGTCGCTTATTGATCGTATGGTAGCGCAAAATGACCATTTCGGTGTTGAGCGTAAACTTGAGACGGTGACCGAGATGCAACTTGATGGTGACATCAAGACTGTTACAACACGCAAGGGCACCTATAAGGCTAAAACAGTCATCCTTGGACCGGGAGCATTCCCCCGTCCGATCGGTTGCCCGGGCGAGAGCGATCTCATCGGCAAGGGCGTTTCCTATTGCGCTACCTGTGACGCCGCATTTTTCGAAGACCTTGAAGTCTTTGTAGTCGGCGGCGGCGACAGCGCAGTTGAGGAAGCTCTTTACCTGACAAAGTTCGCACGCAAGGTCACCATTATCCACCGTCGTGATGAGCTGAGAGCGGCAAAGTCCATTCAAGAAAAGGCGTTTGCAAACGAAAAAATCGACTTTATTTGGGACTCAACCATCAAAGAGCTCAAAGGCGATGGTATGCTTGAGAGCATGATTATCGAAAACCTCAAAACAGGTGAACAGCGTGAAATCGTTGCCCACGAAGATGACGGCACATTCGGCGTTTTTGTCTTTGTCGGACTTATTCCGCAGACCTCGCTGCTTGAAGGTGTCATCGACATGGAGCACGGTTATGTGCTGACCGATGATGATATGCACACAAATATCCCCGGCGTTTACGCTATAGGAGATTGCCGCAAAAAGAGCCTTCGCCAAGTTGTAACGGCGGCGGCAGACGGCGCAATCGCTGCAATGCAAGCTTACCACTATATTGAGTCCAAAGAATAATTTGATGCAAAATCTCCATCGTGTTGGAGATTGCTAAAAAAAATATTTGTGCCATGCACAGAATGGAGATTATCATGCTTGAACTGACAAAAGAAAACTTTGAAGCAGAGGTTCTGCAAAGCTCGGATGTCGTACTCGTAGACTATTACGGTGACGGATGCATCCCCTGTGAGGCTCTTATGCCCAAAATCCACGCTTTCGCTGACACTTACGGCGAAAAGCTGAAGTTCGCTTCGCTCAACATTTCCAAGGCTCGCCGCCTTGCTATCGGCCAAAAAATCCTCGGCGTTCCCGTCGTTGCAATTTACAAAGACGGTGCAAAAGTTGAGGAGCTTGTCAAGGACGATGCTACAGAGGAAAATGTAGAAGCAATGATCAAAAAGTATATCTAAATCTCGCAAATCTTGTTGAGCCTCGGTGCTGACGATTGCACCGTTTGTTCATATTACTTCAGAGGAAAGGAGGAAACAAATCATGAGTCTATTGTCTGGAAAAAAAGTCATCATCATCGGTGACCGTGACGGAATCCCCGGTCCTGCTATCGAAGAGTGTGTAAAATCTGCAGGCGGTGAAGTGCTTTTCTCATCAACTGAGTGCTTCGTCTGAACGGCTGCCGGTGCAATGGATCTGGAAAATCAAAAGAGAGTCAAGGAGCTGTCCGAAAAGCACGGCCCGGAGAATATCGTCATTCTCCTCGGTGCAGCGGAGGGTGAGGCCGCAGGCCTTGCCGCCGAGACAGTTACCGCAGGCGATCCCACTTTTGCAGGCCCATTGACAGGAGTCTCGTTGGGACTCCAGACGTATCACGTTTGTGAGCAGGAGATCAAGTCGGAAATCGACGCAGATCTTTATGAAGAGCAAGTCGGAATGATGGAAATGGTTCTCGATGTCGATGATATCGCTAAAGAGATGCAAGCCATTCGCTCCGAACACTGCAAGTTTTAATTGAAGTATATTTCAAAATGGGTAACCCATGCATTGGGTTACCCATATAATGCCGAAACTCTGTTTCGGTTTTATATGGATAACCCATAATTTAAACAAAATAAAAATTATAATACGGAAGGAAATGAACACGATGAACAGTGTAATCAAAGCGACGAGCTATGTACTTGCCCACGCCCCCGATATGATCACCCACAACGGAACCACCCAGACGACAGAGCGCCTTGCAAACCCCGACTCTGACTACCTAAAGGTTATACCCAAGCACCTGCGTAGCTATGAGCAAGTGCTCGCCTATGCACCCAATCAGGTTTACATCGGCAACATGACTCCCAGCGAGCTTGAGACCATGGAAATGCCGTGGTATGAGAAAAATGCACCGATCAGCACCCGTGAGGGAAAGCTCGGTGAAATCATGCCGCAGGATGAGTTCTATCTGCTCATGCAAATCTGTGATGTTTTTGACCTTTTAAAGCTTGACAGCGCCTTTGTCGCTGGGGTTAAAGACCGTTTTATCTCAAACCCCGTTGTCAGTGAAGACATGGCAGCTCGAGTAAAAGAAGGCGTGTCCGCTGAGGAAATTGCTCGCCTTGTAAGTGAGGAGCATGCAGAGGGACTTTATCAAGATGAAAAGCTTGTCGGCTGTGTCACACGTGCACACGATGTCGATGTCAACCTTTCGGCACATGTCATGCACGAAAACCTTGTTTCAAAAGCAGGTGCTGTGCACGCTATCCGTTATCTTCTTAAAAACAGCGGTGTAGATGCCACCGAAATTGAATATGTTATCGATTGTAGTGAGGAAGCTTGCGGCGATATGAACCAGCGTGGCGGTGGCAACTTTGCCAAAGCTTCGGCTGAAATTGCAGGGCTGACTGCTGCCACAGGTTCTGATACAAGAGGATTTTGCGCAGGCCCGTCACACGCACTAGTGCAGGCGGCAGCTCTGGTAAAAGCGGGCGCATATAAAAATGTCGTCGTTGCCGCAGGCGGTTGCACCGCAAAGCTCGGAATGAACGGCAAAAGCCACGTTGCAAAGGATATGCCGCTTCTTGAGGACGTGCTCGGCGGATTTGCTGTGCTTGTAACTCAAAATGACGGTGTAAACCCGGAAATCAACCTCGATGTGCTCGGCCGCCACACTGTTGGCACCGGTTCTGCGGCACAGGCTGTTACATCTTCGCTTGTTTCTGCTCCGCTTGAGCGCAACGGAATGACTATTTGCGATATCGACAAATATTCGGTAGAGATGCAAAATCCGGAGATCACCGTTCCTGCCGGCGCAGGCGATGTTCCCCTTGCAAACTACAAGATGATCGGTGCTCTTGCTGTCAAGCAGGGCGAGATAGAAAAAGCTCAGCTTGCCACCTTCCCGAAACAGCACGGCATGATCGGCTGGGCGCCGACACAGGGACATATTCCCTCGGGCGTGCCTTACCTCGGATTTGCTCGTCAACAACTGCTTGACGGAGAGATCAAAAAAGCTATGATAATCGGAAAGGGAAGCCTCTTCCTTGCCCGTATGACCAATTTGTTTGACGGTGTTTCCGTCCTCATTCAGCCCAACAGCAAAAGTGCCGACGGTGAGAGCGGCGGCGTTTCCCAAAAGCAGGTGCGCAGCCTTATCGCTTCGGCGATGCGTGACTTTGCCTCTGCTATGATGCAGGACGAGGGGGAAGAGAATAATGGCTAACACTGCCAAGCGCATGGTTGCGCAAACCTTTATTGATATTGCAAACGCACTTGAAACCGGCAGTATGGGCGGTGCGACAATAGCTCTTACCGGTATCGGCAGTGAGCACGGTGAGGACATCACTCTGCTCGGCGCCGAGCAGGCACAACGTGCCGGTGTGCAGGTTATTTACATCGGCACCAAAAAGAGCGACAAAGTACGTTGCGAATATGCCGAGTGCGAAAGCGATGCGCATATAGTTATGGAGCGTTTGATTGCAGACGGTACCGCACAAGGTGCGGTTACCATGCACTATCCGTTCCCGATAGGTGTTTCGACGGTCGGACGTGCTATTGCTCCGGCAAACGGAAACCCGGTTTACCTTGCAACTACTACAGGCACTTCCTCGACCGACAGGGTAGAGGGCATGGTGCGCAATGCCGTTTACGGTATTATCGCCGCCAAAGCTTGCGGAATTGCAAGCCCGACGGTTGGTATAGCCAATATCGACGGTGCTCGTGCCGCTGAAAGTGCTCTTAAAAAGCTCAAAGAAAACGGATATGATATAAACTTCGCCCAGTCACAACGCTCGGACGGTGGCAGTGTAATGCGTGGAAATGACCTGCTTACAGGTAGTGCCGACATTATGGTGACCGATCCGCTGACCGGCAACTTTTTGATCAAAATGATGGCGGCAGGCAGTACTGGCGGAAGTTATGAAGCAAGCGGCTGGGGATATGGCCCGGGCATCGGTGAGGGATACAATCAGCTGATTATGATTGTTTCACGCGCTTCGGGTGCGGCGGTCATTTCGGGTGCACTTCAGTATGCCGCAGAGCTTGTCCGTGGCGACTGGACAGCTGTAGCAAAGGCAGAGTTTGAGGCGGCAAATGCGGCAGGACTAAAGACAGTTTGCAAAAAGGCCGAAAAACCGCAAAGCGAGGCTGTAGCCGTTGCCGCACCGCCCAAAGAGGTTGTAACCGGCTCGATTTCCGGCATAGAGGTTATGGATCTTGACGATGCAGTCACCGCTCTGTGGGCGGCAGGCGTTTACGCCGAGAGCGGAATGGGTTGCACAGGCCCCATTGTGCTGGTAGCCGAATCCCGTGTTGAGCAGGCGACAGAGATTTTGAAAAAAGCACAATTTATCGGATAATATTTTTGTGACTTTACAAAATAATTATGTTATAGCAACCTCTACGGTACCCAAAATCAAAGATTTTGACCGTAACGAGAACGCTGAAACATAATAATTTACTTCAAAAAATTATTATGTTATAATAAACGGAAGGCAGTGATGCTTTCCGTTTATTTTTACTTTCACAAGGGGGAAATATATATGTCTGCAAATTTAGACTTACTGCGAAGCATACCAAAGGTGGACACGCTATTGCTTGAGCAAAGCTTGGTTGACCACAGCGGAGCACAGCTTACAGAGGCAGTGCGTACCGTCTTGGATTGCGTGCGCTCGGATATACAAAACGGTGTAATAAGCGCTATACCGTCTACAGAGCAACTTGTTGCGTCGGTGCTTGCAAAACTTGAGGAGGAGAGCACAGCCAGCCTTCGTGCAGTGTACAATGCCGCCGGCGTTGTCCTTCACACCAACTTGGGGAGAGCTTCACTTTCACAGCGTGCTCTCAAGCATGTAAATGAAATTGCAGGGGGCTACAGCACCCTTGAATATGATTTAGAGAGTGGTGCAAGGGGCAGTCGCCACAGCCATGTGGAACAGCTACTTTGCAAAATTACCGGCGCACAGGCGGCCATGGCGGTCAACAACAATGCCGCCGCCGTTATGCTAATACTTGCCGCATTGGCACGAGGCCGTGAAGTTGTCCTATCCCGTGGTGAGCTGGTGGAAATCGGCGGCTCATTCCGTGTGCCCGATGTCATGAGCGAGAGCGGAGCGACATTGCGTGAGGTCGGAACAACAAATAAGACACATCTAAAGGACTATAAAAATGCCATAAACGACCAAACCGGAATGTTACTGAAGGTGCACACAAGCAATTACAGAATAATCGGATTCACCCAGTCGGTCGACTTGCCCGAACTTGTACAACTTGGGAGAGAGCATGGCGTCCCGGTGGTGGAGGATCTCGGAAGCGGAGCACTTTTTCCACTTTCACGACTCGGAATATACGGAGAACCCAGCCCGCAGGACAGTATAGCCGCAGGGGTTGATTTGGTGTGCTTTTCGGGAGATAAATTGCTCGGCGGGCCACAGGCAGGGATAATTGTCGGCAGTGCTGAGCTTGTAGCAAGGGTAAAGGCTCATCCGCTCGCACGTGCAATGCGCATTGACAAGCTGTCACTTGCCGCACTTGAAGGCACCTTGATGAGCTATCTTGATGAGCGCAAGGTCTGCTCCGAAATCCCGACACTTTCAATGCTGTCTGCCACAGAGAAGCAGCTTAAAGAGCGTGCCGAGCAATTGGCACAGCTTATTTCAGGGCAAGGGGTTGCTGTCGAGGTCATGCCCGATGAAGGGCGTGTCGGCGGCGGAGCGATGCCCGAGCATCCGATATCTTCTTATGCTGTGGCGGTCATGCCACAGGGCATTTCGGCACAGCAACTTGAACTTGCCCTTCGAAGTGGACAAAAACCAATAATTGCCCGCATTGCAAAGGACAAATTATTGCTGAATGTGCTGACACTATCTCAAACAGATATACCCGAAGTGGCAAAGTTGGTTAAAACAGCACTGGAGGGGCAGGCATGAAACATGTTATTATCGGCACGGCAGGGCATGTTGATCATGGCAAAACTTTGCTGGTTAAAGCGCTGACCGGTATTGATACCGACAGACTTAAAGAGGAAAAAAAGCGTGGAATTACCATAGAGCTCGGCTTCGCACATATAAAATTTCCAAACGGCAGACAGGCAGGCATCATAGATGTGCCCGGGCATGAGCGTTTTATAAAAAATATGCTGGCAGGTGCAGGCGGAATTGACTTTGCAATGCTGATAGTTGCCGCAGATGAGGGCATAATGCCACAGACGGTCGAACATCTTGGCATACTTAGCCTACTTGGGATAAGTCATGGACTTGTCGTTATAACAAAATGCGATACCGTCGAGCCCGACTGGATTGAGCTTATTAAAGAGGAGATAGCGGCAAAGGTTGAGGGCACTTTTTTGCAAGGCGCACCCATGGTGACCGTGTCTGCATACACCGGTGAGGGTATAGATGAACTGCGTGACATGCTTTCCGACATGGTGGAGCGTGCAGGTGACAAAAATGCCTTTGCCCCTGCCCGTCAACCGATTGACCGTGTTTTTTCGGTCGATGGATTTGGAACAGTTGTCACAGGCACGTTGACCGATGGACAGCTGAGCGAGGGGGAAAATGTCCTTCTTTATCCACAGCAGATTGAAACAAGAGTGCGCAATTTGCAGGTGCACGGCGCAACAGTTGAGCGTGCGTATGCAGGACAGCGTGTAGCCGTCAACTTGGCAGGGCTTAAACGCTCGGATATAGAGCGTGGCATGGTAATTGCAAAACCGGGCTCGGTTTCGGTGACTCTTATGCTCGATGTACGGCTAAATCTGCTCAAAGACGCACAGCGCACCTTGCGCTCGGGAACTTTACTCCACTTATATCACGGTGCGGCAACCGTGCTGTGCAAAATTGTGCTTCTCGACTGTGACAGCTTGCAACCGGGGCAGTCGGCACTCTGCCAGCTCAGGCTTACAGAACCGCTCGCCGTACGTGAACGTGACCGATTTGTCGTGAGATTTTACTCTCCGCTTGAAACCATCGGTGGTGGAATTGTGCTCGATGCCGCTCCGCGCAGACATAAGAGAAATGACAGCGCCGTTATAGAAGCGCTCAAATCTCGTGAAAGCGGAAGTGAGAGAGATCGTGTATTGCAGGCGGTGGCGTTGTCGGGAGAGAATTACAAGCCGTTTTCAGACAAGATTTCCGAGCTTCCCATGCCGGAGGAGCACGCATTGTCGGAGCTTGCACAACTTTGTGAGCTCGGTGAAGTTTGTATGTATGCCCAAGGGCGTTATCTGACCCGTGCACAGGTAGATACAATCGGGCAAAAGGCGCAGGCACTGCTCTCTACCTTCCATGAGGCAAATCCGCTCTCGCCGGGAATGAAGCGTGAGGAGCTCAGGCAAAAGTTGTTTGGCAAACTGGACATTGCGGCGGCAGATGGTGTGCTCACCTTGCTCTCTGAGGGCGGCATCATAGAGATGGTAGGGCAGAGAATATGTGTTTCGGGATTTGAGATAGCCTTTTCGCAAAAGCACCTTAAAATACTGGCAAAAGCAAAGGAGATGTTCGGGCAAGGTGGCCTGACACCGCCGACAATAGACGAGCTTTATGCCGAGTTTCCAAAGGACAAGGACAGCTGTAAACAGGTGGTCGACTCCATGATAGCCTCCGAACAGCTGATTATGTGCGCGCCGCAAGTCATCTTTGACGGCGGGGTTTACAGGCAGGCTCTTGAGCAGTTGAGAAAGCATTTTGAGCACAATGCAGAGTTGACCTTGGGGGAACTGAGAGATATGCTCGGAACCTCACGCAAATATGCACTGGCACTGCTCGAGCACTGGGACAGACTTAAAATAACCATCAAAAACGGCGATGTCAGAACCTATAACGGTAAAATTTAATAGCTTGCAAAAAACGGATAACAGCAATTTTTACATAGCTGTTATCCGTTTTATTATGTTGATTTAATTTTGCAAAAGCTAAATCAAAGATTTAATGTGCTCAATCTTGTCAAGGCGCTCCCATGGCAAGTCGAGGTCGGGGCGACCCATATGGCCATATGCCGCAACTTGTTTGTAAATCGGGCTTTGAAGGTTTAGCTGTGCAATCATGGCCGCAGGGCGCATGTCAAAAACCTCACGGACAATACGCTCTACTTTTGCATCGTCCAATTTACCGGTGCCGAAGGTTTCGACAAAAACCGATACCGGATGGGCAACACCGATAGCATATGCAAGCTCAAGTTCGCACCTGTCGGCGATACCTGCGGCAACCAAATTTTTAGCGGCATAACGTGCCATATAAGCACCACTGCGGTCAACTTTGGTCGGGTCTTTGCCGGAAAATGCACCGCCGCCGTGGCGTGCATAACCACCATAGGTGTCAACAATGATTTTTCTGCCGGTAAGTCCGCTGTCACCTTGCGGGCCGCCTATTACAAATCGGCCTGTCGGGTTGACAAAAATCTTTGTATCTGCCGTAATTAGGCGCTTCGGAAAGCAGGGCTTAATGACCTGCTCGATCATGCAGTCACGCAGAGTGTCAAGAGAAACATCCTCTGTATGCTGTGTGGAAAGCACAATGGTGTCAATAGCTTCGGGCATGCCGTCCTCACCGTAGAGCACGGTGACTTGGCTCTTGCCGTCGGGCAAGATAAAGGGAACACTGCCGTTTTTACGCACCTCAGCCAAACGACGGGTCAAATTGTGGGCAAAGGTTATCGGTGCCGGCATGAGCTCGTCTGTTTCACGGCAAGCATATCCGAACATCATGCCTTGGTCGCCTGCGCCGGTCAAATCAAAGGCGTCCTTGCCACCGTCACGGTGCTCGATAGCGCTGTTAACACCCATTGCAATGTCAGGGCTTTGCTCGTCAATAGCAGTAAGCACGGCACAGGTTTTGTAGTCAAAGCTGGAATGTGCTCCGTCATAACCGATACTGCGCACCGTTTCACGGGCAATAGCCGGTATGTCTACATAGCAATCGGTGGATATTTCGCCCATGACCAGTACCATGCCGGTGGTGGCACAGGTTTCACACGCCACATGTGCGTTTTTATCCTCACTTAGGATAGCGTCGAGCACAGCGTCGCTTATTTGGTCGCACACCTTGTCGGGATGCCCCTCCGTAACGCTTTCGGAGGTAAAAAGTTTTTTTGTTGCCATATTTTACACCTCAATTGAAAAAAGTTAAATCCATCTACCTCATTTTATCACGGATTTTTTCATTTTTCAACACTTTAATACACGTATTCGAATTGCAATCCGACAATGTCAACCGTATCACCCTCGCTCACACCGTCTCGCTCGAGCATGTCAAACACGCCGGCCTTGCGGAGCACACGCTCAAAATACATGCGTGACTCGTATTCTTCAAAGTTTACCGAGTTTGAAACATGCTCAACCCATGCACCGCTGACATACCAAATACCGTCTTGGCGTTTTATGATAATTTCACGCTCGGTAGGCTCGGTTCTTTCCTCGATTATCATCTCGGGCTCAAAAACAGCGATGGGCGGAAGCTGCTCAAGCTGTTGCCAGACCGTGTTAATCAGTTGTTTAAGACCGCTATTTGTCGCCGCCGATATATCGAAATATGCATAGCCCAGCTGCTCGGCACGCTTCGCAAGTCGCTGTGCATTGTCGCTGTCGGGCGCAAGTATATCGGTTTTGTTTGCTACAACAATCTGCGGACGGGTCGCAAGAGCCTCGCTATATCCCGAAAGCTCGGAATTGATCTTGTCAAGATCATCAACAGGGTCACGGCCTTCACTGCCCGATACATCTACCACATGTAGCAGTAAGCGGCAACGGTCAATATGACGCAAAAAGTCATGCCCAAGACCCGCACCTTCGGAAGCGCCTTCAATAATTCCCGGGATGTCTGCCGCCACAAAGGAAGAACCCTCCGCAACATAGACAACACCCAAATTGGGTGACAAAGTGGTGAAGTGATAATTGGCGATTTTGGGGCGAGCGGCCGAAATTACCGACAATATTGTGCTCTTTCCGACATTGGGAAAGCCGATAAGTCCGACATCGGCTATCAATTTCAGCTCCAAAATAACCGTGCGCTCATCACCGACCAAGCCCGGTTTGGCAAAGCGCGGTGCCTGTCTGGTTGGGGTGGCAAAATGCTGATTTCCCCAACCGCCACGACCGCCACGGGCGGCGACAAAGGGCTGAGAGAGTGACATGTCGCACAGCACAGCACCGGTCTGCTCATCTTTAATAACTGTTCCCGGCGGAACCTTGATGACAAGTTCTTTTCCGTCCTTGCCAAAGCACTGGCGTGTTCCGCCCGGCTCGCCGTTTTGCGCTTCATACTTGCGCCTTATGCGAAAGTCGAGCAAGGTCGCCATATGTGGGTCAACAACAAAGACGACATTGCCGCCCTTGCCACCATCGCCACCGTCGGGGCCACCGGCCGAGATGTATTTTTCCCTGTGGAAGGAAACTTTTCCGTCTCCGCCTTTGCCTGCTTTGATTTTAATTTTAACTATATCGACAAACATATAATTGCCTTTCTGTAGTGAGTAGGCAGATTTTGCACTGCCAATACTTTTAATATCTAAATAAAACATCCCGACCAAGGTCGGGATGT
>CAYJAS010000005.1:0-33635 GCA_964367895.1 uncultured Oscillospiraceae bacterium
CCCCCTATTATATAAATAATCTCACACGTCTATCAATCCTGCTGGCCGAAGGCGTCGGCACCGCCGATATCCTCGCCGAGATCTACCGTGTAGAGCAGCTTAATAACATCTCCCTCGGTAACACCGTAAGCCGAGCTACCGTAATTCGGAAAACTGTCATTTACAGAGTACATCCAACCCGAAAGAGGGCCTGCGTCAAACTCGTAAATATTTCCGATGCCCTCTATATAAGCCGAATTGTATACAGGGGTGTTTGAAAACTCAAAATGGATTTCATTGTCACGAGTAACCTGCTGTAAGATGTCAAAAACGCTTTGGCCATCTTCAAAGCTGACCTGCGTTTCGGCAAGCAAAAAACCATCTTCCGGTACAAGTTCGAGCTTTTCCTCGTCAAGCAAATCACCGTTGCTTAACAAAACCTCGCATGAAATTGAAATGGTACAGGTGGTCTCAAGTTGATCTTCGGGCAGCTGATCGGGCTCGCTTGGTAAACCGTCATCTGTAGGCTGAGCACAGGAGGAAAGAAGCGCTAAACTCGCCAAAATCAGGCAAAGTAGCGGTAAAACTGCCTTTTTTTTGTAAAACTGTCTCAAATTACACCTCAATCCATCTGTATTATAAGATTATAAATCATATCAGCAAGTTGTGCACGGGTAGCAAAAGTGTCCGGATTTGCAAAACCATCTTCGCTGCTGACAATGCCCGCATTATAGCAAAATGCCATAGCTTGGCGTGCATAATCTGAAATGGCATAGCTATCTTTAAGCTTGCCGAGTGTTGCCGAAATTTCGCTATCGGTCAGAGCAATATCAAATCCGCAAAGCTCTGCCATGCGCATAATCATAGTGGCCGCCTGCTCGTGGGTGATGTGACTATCGGGCGCAAATTGCCCTGCGCCGGTTCCGTTCACAAGCCCATAAGCGGCCGCAGTGCCCACATAGGGGGCATACCAGCTTGCGGGGAGTACATCGGAAAAAGCGTCATTTGATGCTGTGTCAAAGCCGAGTGCACGCACCGCCATGGTGCAAAACTCAGCTCTTGTAACCTCTAAATCGGGAGAAAACAGACCGTCGCCCACACCATTTACAATGCCCCGTGAAGCAAGTTGTAAAATTGCCGTTTTCTCCGGCGTGTTTGCTAAATCGGAAAATGAAACAGAAGTTTTGACCGAAGGAATGTCAATATCCGTAAGCGGTGTAAAGCTATTTATATTTACAGATGCATTCTTGTCGCTCATGTCGAAAATAGCGTTTTTTCCACTTTGCAAACGGGAAATGGAGGCCAAAGCATACAGCCCCTGCTCGGTTGCCATAAGGTTAAAGTCGCCGCCCGGCAGATGGGCAAAGGAATGACCGTCACTATAGGACATAAAGTTGGAAAGCAAAGATCCACCACTCTTGACAAAATCCCCCTCGTCGGGTGATATGCCTGCACTGCACAGCGCAACAATGAGCTGGACAAGGCTTTCGGAGGTGTGACCGCCCCAAGCGTTTATGCTTCCATCGTCGCCTTGCATAAGCGACATACGGGCAAATGCACGGTCGATGATAGCAGAGACATCCGCATTATCACGATAGGGCAAAAGAGCGGTTATCGCCATGCCTGTGATGTCGGAATCGGCAGGGGATTGTCCGGTCAAGCTAAAGCCACCGCCTGACAGCTCTGCGGCAATGATTTCATCAATATACATCTGCCGTGTAGCCTGTGTTCCATCCAAAAATTGCGGCATAGCGTAATTTGCACTGTCAAGAGCAATGAGTGCCCAAATTGCACCATTAAGCCCCTGTTTGGACACCGAGTCAAAATCGGCGAGAGGAGCGAGCAGATCATACCCGCCGACATTGCGTGGATTAACTCCGATAGCAGTAAGGGCAAGGGCAACACGGCTGTACTCTGTGTATTTATGGCCGGAGAGCACACCGTCATTTTGCTTTAGGGTGTCCAAAACCGTCTGATAATAGCTTTGAAAATATGAAGTAGGCACGACAGCACCAGAGCGTGCGAGTGAGATAATTACCCATTCACCGCCAACATCACCGGGAGAGGGTGAGGGCACCGCATCCATTAAAAAATCAGCTGTTTGCTGTATGTGCTCATCATAATCGTAAGACGCAAAAACCCCGATGGATAATATAAAGCACAGGCACAGCGTGTAGCAAATTATTTTTTTAAACATAGAAAAAACCTCCAAAACAAAAATTACTCATGCAAGCTCTCACGATATTCATAGACCTCTTGCTCGGCCTCCTCGGTTAAAAACTTAAAAGCATCTTTGTCTGCAAAAAAACCGGAAAAATATTGTACAATGACAAGATCGGGCTGTTCTTCGTCAATGGCGTCAAGAATTTCTTGAGAGTCGGCAAGACGAATGTCGTAAAGGTGGATTTCATTGTAATGGAGTGCCAAAAAGGGAGCTATTGCAAGTGAAAAGGAGTCTTTAATGATAAAAATTTTAAGATCATTTTCAGCCAAATGATTTGTCAGGCTCATGTAATCATAATCATTTGCGAGAGACATCGGTCCATATACAGAAGAATTAAAGCTCTTCTCATAATCAATTACATCGAGAGGATCGACAGTCACTTGCTCATAGGTACCACGCTTTGAATGTCCAAGAACCGGTATTTCAAAGGTCATGTCGGTCTCAAAGTTTGGCGTAATCAAAGTGAAATCATCGCCACCTGTGTAAAAGGTGCCCACACGCTGACCTGTACTTCCTAAAAATAAATCTTCATAGGTAGTATAATTGTAATTGCCAAAATCAAGAGCCTTTTCGTTGATGTCAATACTGCGCCCTAAAACATTGTCAATCACATCCATATAATATGTGTGTGACCACAGAGCTCCCATCTGTGTCCAATGATGGTCGGTACGGAAAAACATCTTGTTTGCATCAACATCTTGCTCTATCATGTGCTCACGTATGTCCATAGTCGCAAGACCTGCGTTATTAAGAGCGGCCAACATACCATCGGCATTTTGGTTGGCATAGGTTTGTGCCCAATCGGGGAGAGCGGGATCGTCATCGGTAAGATAATTTCTCGGAAGCTGGACATACATCATGTCGACATCTCGCATTTGCAAATAATCATGAAGCTCTAAAATGCGCTGCGCTTGCGGCTCAAGATTTTGCTCGTCGATTGTTTGCATGAGCATACCACTTTCTGATTTAATGATATCATTTAGATAATCTTGATCAATGGCGGTGGCAAAGGCGCCGTTTAGATCGACATAGTTGTTTTTTGCCGCAAAGCCGGCAGCATAAGAGCTTTCAACCTTTGACAGCGCCTGCTTTAGGGTGAGTTCTCCGCTTTCAACATGAGACAAATTGCTCTCTGCGCTGTTTATAAAATTGCCGATATTGGCTATCGCCGTTATCATAATGGCAAAGCCGACGGCAAAGGGTAGTAGTGCATCGAAAAGGCGTGGCGAAGAAGTCGATTTATCGTTTGTATGCTTGTCCATAACGCAAAACTCCTAATTTAGATTTTAAGCTTAAAAATTGAAGTAGATAAAGGGATTGTGTGCCCCCATAGCCAAATATGAGACCGACAGGAAAAAGAGTAGCATGTAAACGCAGGTCGCCAGTACATCCCAAACGAGCAGTGCTCTGTTGCTTAGCTTTGACTGAACAGCAGATAAAACCTTGGGCAAAAGGGGAGTGGCAAGTATTGCGGCGATAACAAACAGCACCGAGAACATGTCGAGATACATCATAGTGTCAAGGCTGAGTGAGGAATCGAGGTTAGCCGGGTTTAGCATGGCTAAAAGGTGCATCGCACCGGTGGAAAGTCCGGTTTCGCCGAAAATGACCCAGCCGAATATTACAAGAAGCATAGTAAGCACTTGATAAACAATTCTAAACGGTAAGAATTTAGCTGTCAGCTTGTCAATCGAGAGTAGCTTTTCAAAAGCCAAGGCACAGAAATACATCAGCCCCCAAAAGATAAATCGCCATGCCGCACCATGCCAAATGCCTGTGCAAAGCCAAACGACAAAAAGGTTGAAAATCAGACGTCCTTTGCCGACTTTTGAACCGCCGAGCGGAATGTAAAGATAATCTCTAAACCATGTACCCAGTGACATATGCCACCTGCGCCAAAACTCGGTAACTGTTTTTGAAATATAAGGGTAGTTGAAGTTCTCTAAAAATGTAAATCCAAAAATCTTACCAAGTCCGATAGCCATATCGGAATAGCCTGAGAAATCGTAATAAATTTGAAGGGTGTATGCAATGGCACCCAGCCAGGCAAAGGACATCGAAGGGTCTGCATGCGCAAAAGATGCCTCAGCTACAATGGCAAATTGATTTGCGAAAATCAGCTTTTTTGCCATGCCGATAATAAATCTGCGCGCACCTATGCCAAGATGCGAAATGGTCACCTCACGGTGTTCAATTTGCTCGGCAATGGTATTATATCTAACGATAGGTCCGGCAATGAGCTGAGGGAAAAAGGAAATATAAAGCCCGAGATTGACAAGACTTTTTTGTACCGGAGTGGTTCCACGATAGACATCGACAACATAGGAAAGTGCTTGGAAGGTGAAAAAGGATATTCCGATCGGTAGGGCAAAGCCCATGGTCTGAAGTCTGACTGGCAAAGCCGAGGTTAGCACATCGACGATAAAATACTCGTACTTAAAGACCAGCAAAAAGAGAAGGTTTATCGAAACCGACACAGCGAGCAAGGCTTTGCGAATTTTCATTTGCTCCTTGGGAATATTGTCGATGATCGCTGCCACTTTAAAATTGATAAGTATGCTCAGTATCATAAGAACGACATAAATAGGCTCCCCCCAAGCGTAAAAGAGCAGACTGCTTATAAGCAAAAGCAGGTTGCGGTGAGGGAGCTTTTTGGCAAATAAAAAATAGGCGCAGGCGACTAAAGGGAAAAAGACAAATAAAAACACCACACTGGAAAAAACCATTGGATTCCTCCTAAATCGATAGTAGTTAAATATTTTATCACAATTTACCGTAAAAGGCAATAATAAGGCAGTAGAATGCAATAGTTTTTAATTTGCAGTCCTATACAAAGTTTACAAGTTGTTAAGTAATTATTAAGAATTTTCCTCTAATTTAGTGTAGCAAAAACCGATTGTTTCTGTTATCATTGAAAAAGGTGAAAAATATTTTAAAAATAAGGAACAAAAGGGGAAAAAGTCTGTCTATATATAAGATAGACTATATGTTTAGCGCTTTGCACTAAACAACACAAACAATAAGGAAAGCTATTTTGGGAGGGTAAATTATGACTGAAAACAACACAGCTGTTGAGCAACAGCAAACACAGACCACACAAGCAGCGCCGGAGGCGCCAAAACCGGTGGTTAAAAACAAATATGCAAACAGGCGTAGGCGTAAGAAAATGCCGAAAGCGGTGGCACTGCTTTTGACAGCCGGTATAATCGGCGGCATAGCTTACGGTACATATTATTTCACAACAGTGATAAACGAGCCGGCAGAGAGCGAAATCATAACCGGCAATGTTATGACCACCACCTTGACCGATTACGTAGAGGGTTGGGGAACAATTTCCCCGAAGGAAACTTCGGAATACGGCGCAACCACCCGTGGAACGGTGACAGAGGTGGCTGTAATGCCCAACCAAACAGTAACTGCGGGCGACCTGCTTTTTGTTATAGATCCCGAATCGCTCAAGGCAGAGCTTGAAACAGCCCAGGAAAAGCTTGACAATGCTCTTGAAGAACTTACCGATGCTGCGGCCGCCATCGATGATACCGGTGCAAAATCGCCAATTAGCGGAAAGATGATCACCGCTTCAGACATTGAGGTCGGCGACTCGGTCACCGAAGGACAGGTTATCGGAACAATTGTGGACGACAGCGAAATGCTACTCGAACTTTATGTCAGCCGCGGTTATTTTGACAGCGTTAAAATCGGACAAACGGCAAATGTTTCGATAGCAAGCCTTATGACAAATGTTGAAGGTGTGGTGCACGAAATAGACGATATCGAAAAACCGATAGACGGCGCACTGTGCTTCCGTGTGGTAATATCGGTGCCCAATGCAGCGGGAACCCTTGCCAAGGATGACGCCGGAACGGCGTCAATAAACACCGATTTGGGCGAAGTTATGCCGGCCGATTCGGGAACCTTTGAATATGCAGAAACAGTTGAAGTTAAAATGCCGACCGCCGGTGAGGTTTCCTTTGTAAATCTTCTCGAGTTTGGCAAATATTCAAGCGGACAGGTCATTTGCTCGGTAGATACCCAAAGCTTGCTTGACACTTTGGCTGACAAGCAAGAAGCGTATGACACAGCCCAAGAGGAGTATGACGAAATCAACGCAGAGGTGCAAAACACCCATATTTACAGCGAAATTACAGGCCTTGTGACGGCGGTGGTTATCGAGCCGGGCGACAAACTTGAAGGCAGTGGTACAGCGGTTATCACGGTATCAAACACAGAGAGCCTTCTGCTCAATATTAGAATAAGCGACCTTGATATGCCGATGGTCACCGTGGGAATGCCTGTCGATGTCACAAACGACAATGGCGCATATGCCATGGGAACACTGACCGATATCAGCTTTGAAGCAGAGGTTGAAGGTGACTCGTGGAGCGGAATGGTAGCCACCTTCCCGGCGACGGTATCACTGTCAAATGACGGTTCAATGCTCCCCGGAACAGGTGTCAACTATACCATGACCGCTATTGTCAAGGAAAATGTCCTTGCAGTGCCCAACCAAGCGATAATCTATACCGAGTTTGGGTCGGTAGTATTTGTCAAAGATGACGGCTTAACCTCTTATGAGCGTGTAGAACTTGATGCTGAGCTTGTGCCGGAAGGATTTTATCCCGTGCTGGTAGAGGCGGGAGTTTCTGACCCGTACAACACCGAAATAATCTCAGGGCTTGATGATATGGTGGAAATCTACCTTGGAACAGCAGGTTCGCAAGATGGCTTCGGCGGAATGTACTGGTAAGGCGGTGGGCAATGCTTATTGATGTGCGCAATGCCAGCAAAATATACAATGAAGGCAAAGAGAGCGAAGTGCGAGCTCTTGACGATGTGTCGTTAAATATAGACTACGGCGAGTTCACCGCCATACTCGGACAATCGGGTAGCGGAAAGAGCACACTTATGAACATGCTCGGTTGCCTTGACATTCCCACTTACGGACAGTATTTCCTCGAAGAGGAGGAAGTAAACCAAATTCATCCGGCAAAACTGTCTGAGATAAGAAATTATCAAATAGGTTTTATTTTTCAAGGGTTTAATCTTATTCCTTCGCTGACAGCTTTTGAAAATGTGGAACTTCCGCTCATTTACAGAGGTATGAAGTCGGGAGAGCGTTTTGACCTGTGCTACGATGCCCTAACCGGCGTTGGTTTGGAGGAGCGTATGGCGCACCTTCCGACCGAGCTTTCCGGTGGACAGCAACAGCGTGTTGCAATAGCTCGTGCAATTGCCGCAAGTCCGCCCATTATAATGGCAGACGAACCGACAGGTAACCTTGACTCACGCTCGGGCGCCGATATAATGAAAAAGCTAATCACGCTAAACGATGAAGGTACGACAATTATATTGATTACCCATGACATGAAAATCGCCCGTATGGCAAAGCGAATAATAACCCTAAGCGACGGAAAAATAATTTCCGATGAAATTGTGCCTCAAAGTGAGCGCAAAGCGTTGATGGAGGAGGTGAGTAGCTCATGACGATATTGAGATCGTTCGCAATGGCGATAAAGTCTATCCTCAACAACAAGATGCGTTCATTTCTGACCATGCTTGGAATAATCATCGGCGTTTGCTCGGTTATCACCCTTGTTACCGTTATAGACGGTTACGGCTCGGTGCAGATGGAGTATTATGAGGCGATGGGAAGCAATATCTTGGAGCTCAATTACTACAGCTGGGGCGGTTTTATTGACCTCGGCAGTGAGCTTGAGCAAGAGGTTGCAGAGTTAAGCGACTATGTTGCCGGCATAACACCAAGCTCAACGGGAAATGCCGTTGTACGCTATCGCAACAAAACCCTTGAACAGGGAAGGATACATTATGCCAGCAAAGATTTTGCGGTTTGCAAGAACATGGAGCTGACCGACGGAAGAAATATAGCATACATGGATGTCGAAAATCGCACCAGAGTTTGCGTAATAGGCAGTTATGTAAAAGAGGAGCTTTTCGGACTTGAAGACCCGATAGGCAAGCAGATAAAAATCAGAGGTGTGGATTATACCGTAATAGGCACCTATGACGAAAAGTTTGGTGGCGAGGAGTGGAGCGACGACGCTATGATAGCGGTACCCATGTCGCACGCCAAGGAGATAAGCGCTCTTGCGAAGTTTGAAAGTTATATAATCAAAGCAAAAGACGGTCACTCGACAGACATGGCGATGTATTATCTACAGCTATTCTTAGACCAACATATCGACCCGAACACAGGAAGTGGATATGTGTACACAAACAATGAGTGGCAGGAGATACAGCAAGAGGGACTTGGTCTAATCAGTCTTATCGGTGGCGGTATAGCCGGCATATCCTTGCTCGTCGGCGGTATCGGTATAATGAATATCATGCTTGTTTCGGTGTCTGAGCGTACGCGTGAAATCGGTATTAGACTTGCTATAGGTGCAAAGAGAAGCTCGATAGTTGCACAATTTTTGATTGAGGCGGCAACTGTCAGCATATGCGGTGGCATTTTGGGGGTCGGCCTTGGATATGCCGGCGCATCGATTGCAACCTCACTCATGCTACAGCAGGTTTTCTATCCCAGCATAAGCATAATTACAATATCGCTTGGCATATCTGTGGCACTTGGCGTGTTCTTCGGCTTTTACCCGGCCTTTAAAGCGTCGGGCATGCAACCGGTGGACGCACTTAGAAATCAATAAAAATACAATTTCGGAGGTAAGTAATGAAAAAAATCATCAGTTTAACCATGGCGGTGCTAATGCTTGCGGCAATGTTGCCGGTTTCGGCGGCATTTACCGACATTGCCTCGCAAAGCGAGAGCATAGCGGCCGAAAGTCTTGCAACAATCGGTATTTTCGGCGGTGTCGGTGGCACAAGCTTTGCACCTAACGGCACGCTGACCCGTGGACAATTTGCTAAAATAGCAACGGTTGGTATGGGTTTTGACGAGGAAAGCCGTTTTAAGAACTACACCATCTTCCCCGATGTGCCCAGTACAGCATGGGAAGCGCCTTATGTTAACGCCGCTGTGCGTGAATATGAGCTGGTAAACGGTTACCCCGACGGAACCTTCGGGCCAAATGATCCGATTACCGTGGCACAGGCGGCGACAATTCTTTTGCGCATGCTTGGCTATACAGATGAAAATGTCGGCATGTTCTGGCCAAATGACCACATGGCAAAAGCGGAAGATATCGGCCTGTTTGACGGCATGGCAACTACAGATCCGTATGCCAATATTTCGCGCGGACAGGCGGCGATTTTGTTCAAAAATGCATTGCTTACCGATACTACAGTCGACAAAATGCTGATAAGTGTCGCATTCACCACCTCTACCGACGACAGTGCGGTATTGCTGGCGACAGGCCAGACCGACACCACCCTTGACTATAACGAGGTTCGCGTGTACGACGGAAGTGAAATAGTTGAGATGACCTGCGAGAGCAGCATTGCCTCCTCGTTGGTCGGAATGAAGGGTGTGCTGGTGTACACAAATGAAAACCAAACAGAGCTTGAGGGCTTTGTCGCCGCTTCAGACGGACGCAGAGTTCAAATCAAAAGTAGAGATGCCGCAGAAATCACACTTTCGACCGGCGAAACCTTGAAAGTCCCCTCGGCAACACAACTTTCGATTGGTGGAGATATCACCACTTACGGAGAAGGTTGGTTTGACCTTCGTGCCGGCTCGCAAGTAATCATCTATGAAGATGAGGACGGCGCAATCACCTTGATAGCATCGCTTGCCGCCACCGCCGGTGGTGAAGGCCTTGTGTACGGCGTTGATAATATCAATTTAAACAGCGGCTGGACGGTAATCAAAGACGGAATCACCGTCGACAAAAACGCAGTTGAAAAATACGATGTAGTGGTCACCTCCGCGACAGATGCGACTTACTATGTCAGCAGTGAGCAAATCACCGTGTTGTATGAGAGCGCAGGCCCTACCTACAGCAATCCGAGCTGGATAACAGCCGGTGGTGTGACCTATCAAATCGCAGATGCGGTGTCGTCAGACTTTGCACAGCTCGACTTTAATGACACAATAACTTTGCTGTTTGACCATAACGGCGCAGTTGCGGCGGCATTCCCCTCTAAAACTGTCAGAGCAAATGCCGTGGCAATTCTCGACACACTTACCGAGGATAGCGCATCGGTCACCACCTTATTTGGTCGTGAGCTGAGCGGACAGCCCAGCTTTAGCGGATTTTCCAAGAGCACGGATAGCAAGCCGTCCAGTCTTTACGAGCATGTTGGTCGCCTTGTGAAGGTTTACCAAAACAACGATGGTCAGCTGGTGTTCGATGAAGTTGAGATGGATCCCATTGACGAAAATATCAATTTCCACTCACAAACGGTGGACGGTGACAGTTTCTCTGACGATATTCGCATCTTCGAGCAAATTTCTGATGAGTCACCCCTTGTAGAGGTTGCACTGTCCGATTTGCAGGACATCAGCGGCGCAAAGAGCCAAGCGCTTCATGCGATGTACAACGATGCAGGTGACATTAATCTGTTGATAATCGAACCGATAATCGGTGAAGGGTATGAGTACACCTTTATCAGGCAGGAGATGGAACTGGTTGAACAAACAGTCACATGGGACGGTACCGAAGACACCTACACCAAAAGGGTGTACACCACTTTTGTAATGACCGATGAGGGAGAAGTGGAGTATGCAAATGCCCCCCACCTTGCCGATATCGATGACGAATATGTTGCGGTTGCCGTTGCAAAAACAGCTATAGCCAATAAAAATATCACAAATGGCGCGGTGATGGTGCTTGTGGAAACGGATACAGTCAGCCAAGATGCCTTTTTGAGCTCAACATCTATGGTGCTTGACGGCGGAACGGCAACTGTCAGTGACAATGTCAGTGTTTACGATGAAACAAGGGAAATTTTCATTTCGCTGAGTGAAGCTCGTGCCAACTTCGATGAGTTTACCGTATATTGCGACCGTGATGTAAAGGACGGCGGCGTGGTGAGAATACTTACCGTAAAATAACCCTTACAATATCAAATATAATAAAAAAGAGCTGCCACTTTAGTGACAGCTCTTTTGCATATTACACGCCGATAATCTACAGTAGATGATACAAAACAATTGCTAAAATAAATATGGAATTAAAGCCGGTAATCATTGAAAACAGTACTTTTGAATAACCTTTGGGAGTGATCTCTCCGTTTTCATCGAGCTTTTTAACGATCGGGTGCAACATAAAGTAGTAGGAAGATACAGCAATGCACATAAAAGCAAGCGAATGTATCTTGACTATATCGATGCCCAAAAACAACACGACAATTAAAAGGGCGATAAAAACAAGCTTGGTGCCTGCCACCCAGTTTACAAGATATTTTACAAATAACCTGCTGTTTTCATTTTTTTGAATACTGAAATACTCGTTAAATACAGCAACACCGTTCCCAAGCTTAGATTGAGGGAAAAAATACAGAATTGCAATATTAGCCGACTCCAAAATGATAAACAGAACAATTGCGATGTTTAATACAATCATTGTAGCTCCATTCGCATTATAAAAATAGGGGAAATTGTCCGCTTATCGCAAATCTACCCCAAATAAGCACAAATCAAATCAAAAGTGGCTGTCATACCGTCAATATGTGTACGCTCATACCCGTGCGAAGCGTAGACGCCCGGCCCGATAAGCCCGTGCAGTACATCATACCCGGCACGCAAAGACACCTCAACGTCTGAACCATAGCTGTTGTAAACATCGACAGCATAATCGATGCCGTTGTCTTTTGCCGCCTTAATTAGTGCGGTGGTCACCTCGTTATTGTACGGGCCGCCTGCATCTTTAGCACATATTGAAACCTTGCGTTCGCTTCCGCTTAAATCGTCTCCGACACAACCCATATCGACAGCAAGCAGTTCAACTACATCGTCGGGAATACCGCTAGCGCCGCCATATCCGATCTCCTCAAGGGTAGTAAATCCGATATAAACACTGCGGTCAAGTGTAATGTTTTCTTCCTTTACACGCTTTGCCCACGCAAGCAAAATAGCAACTGCCGCCTTGTCATCCAAAAATCTGCTCTTGATATATCCTTTTTTGGTAACGGTATATCTCGGGTCAAGGGCAACAAAGTCGCCTGCACTGATTCCGAGCGCCTCTGTTTCCGCTTTTGTGGTCGAAAACTCGTCAAGCACGACTTCAATATTGGTTTTAAAATTGCGCACAATGTCATTGTGAGGGCGGACATGGCCGGAGGCATTGTCAAGCTGAATTGTACCCTCATAAATGCCGTCAAAGCGAGTTATAATTCTGACATTCTCGGTCTCGGTGTTGTTTGGAGAAAGTCCGCCAAGGGTGGACAGGCGAAGTCTGCCGTTTGATTTTATATGTGTCACAACCGCACCGAGGGTGTCGATATGCGCAAGCATGGCAATCGGATTTCCGCTACCGCCCACATGGGCGTAAACTCCACCTTTTCGTGAAAAAACAGGTGTAAAGCCAAGTGCTCTCATCTCATCGGCGACGGCGTTTTCACAGTTTTTTGTGTATCCCACCGGGCTGTCGATGGCCATCAAGCTTTCAAGTTGCTCCATCATGTATGATTTTAATTTTTCCTGCATTTCAAAATCTCCTTTTTCATAATAAAACAATAATATCGCAAAAGCAGGAAAATATCAATACTCAGCTTGCAAAAAACGATTAAAATATGTTATTATTTATGTGTGACACTCTACCCGGAGGTGATTTGTTGAAAAAAATTGCATTGCTGGTTTTGGGCATTTTTTTGCTCACACTCACAGCTTGTAGCGGAAATAAGAGATATTCACAGACCATATATGACACGTTTGACACCCCCATAACCTTAACCGCAGTATGCCAAAGCGAGGACGAGTTTGAAAACTTAGCGAACGATTTTTTTACGCAGCTTCGAAGATATCACGCCGCCTTTGACATCTATTATGAGCACAGCGGACAAAACAATTTTTACACCCTCAACAATGCAGTGGGGCAGTGGGTGCAGCTTCCGTCCGAGTGTATAGAACTGCTAAATTACGGCAAGCAAATGCACGAGCTGACCGAAGGACTCGTGAACATCGCAATGGGAGAGGTGCTGACTTTGTGGAAACAGGCACGCACCGATCAAGTGCTACCCGAGCGGTCACAGCTTGAAACAGCCGCACAACACAGCGACATAAATGCCATCGAAATATCGGAAGACGGCACCTCAGCCCGCCTGCTTGATCCTGAAATGAGTGTCGATGTCGGCGCAATCGCCAAGGGATGGGCGGTAGAACAGGCGGCACAAGCACTGTCACAGCTTGAGGGATATGTGATCTCAGCGGGAGGAAATGTTGTCACTTACGGTACAAATGAGCACGGAGAGCCATGGACAATAGCGGTGCAAAGCCCGACTGCGGCGGACGAGTATCTAACGACATTACAATCGAGTGGACAGGCGATTGTCACCTCGGGCGGATATGAGAGATTTGCCGAAATTGATGGGCAAAAATATCACCATATTATAGATCCACGCACCTTAGAACCGGCAAAAATTAATTTATCTGTAACAATTATCGGCCAAAGCTCTGCAAAATGTGACGTTTTGTCGACCGCAGTATTTCTTTTAGAACATGCCGAAGCGCAGGAAATTTTAGCCGAAAATGAGGTAAGAGCAATAATTCTTACGGCAGATGGGCAATTTTACGACACAGAACAAAATTGAATTGTCAAATAATGTCGAACGATAATTATTACAATTCTGTTATGTCTATTGATTTACTCCACTTTAAATGTTACAATTCATTTACAATTTCGGAGAGGTGAGTGGTAGAGTGGAAGAATGTAAGAGAATAACAAAGAGAGAGGTTGTTATTGACGGCAAATCCGCACAACTGAGCTATTACCTACTGACCGAGCAAATGCAAATAGAGGGGGAAGCGGTCGTGGTATATGGCATAGCGGCATTACTTAGTGGGTCCATCCAATGTGAATACGCCGAGGTGTCAAATATAAGTGACAGCCAAACGGAAATTTTGGATTTTATCGGTCTTTTGAGCAGTGAAACGGCAATGCCGATAACGCTGCAGCAAATAGCGGAGGATTTTATATCATAGAAAAATTGCATTTGAGCACATGGCTTATGTGGAAAAAGGGACGGCAATTCCCGGTGAATGTCGTTCTTTTTTTATTGCACAATAAGCTTACAATTAACCTCTAAATGCTTGCAAAAATATGCCTTTTATGGTAATATCATATGATAGTATGGAAAAATAACGGAAAATGATAATAAAGAAAGTAGGTTACTTTTATGAAATGTCCGTTTTGCATTGCCGCAGATAGCAAGGTTGTCGACTCTCGTCCTACCGATGAAGGGGTCAGCATCCGCAGACGCAGAGAGTGTCTTGCCTGCGGAAAACGCTTTACCACTTATGAAACAATAGAAAGTCTTCCTTTGGTGGTCGTCAAAAAAGACGGTTCGAGGGAGACCTTTGACCGTAACAAGCTGATGGGCAGTATGCTTAAAGCGTGTGAAAAGCGTTCGGTTTCGCTGGAGGCCATTGAAAGCGCCGCCGTTGATATTGAGCAAAAACTGCTAAATGACCTGAGCCGTGAGGTGACCACCGAGCAAATCGGCGAACTTGCAATGGACAGCCTCAAGCAGATAGATGAAGTAGCATATGTCAGATTTGCTTCGGTTTACCGCCACTTTAAGGATATAGACAGCTTTATGAGCGAGCTGAACAAGCTGCTCAGCGGAAAATAATTGTCGGGCAAATACACTTATATAGAAATCGGGAGAACTGCGCAATGAACAACAATCGCTCAAAAATCATGGCACGTGTAATCGGCTTTTACCTTCTCGTATTGCTGTCGCAAATTGTTGCAATAACTTTAATGACCACGCTGTTTATCTCAAATGGGGAAAACAGCGGGACAATGACTGAGCTGACAGAGTTTGCAATGGTTTATGTCCTTGAAAACAGCACAACAATTTTGCTGATATCAAATCTTTTCCTGTTGCTTTCGCTTTTTTTGCTCGCAAAAAAAGGCAAGCAAAGCTTTTTTGCATATACCGGACTCGGTGCCAAAACTACCGGGCCGATTTTACTGCTCAGCGCAGTCTGTGGCATAGCCGCAAATTTTTGGATGAGCATCGTGCTAAACTTAATGCCTCTTCCTACCGATCTGATAAGCAGTTATGTAGAAAGTTCTTCAACTCTGATAAGTGATAATCAAGTGCTCGATTTCATTGTCGTCGCTTTGCTTGCACCACTGATGGAGGAACTTATTTTCAGAGGTGTAATTTATAAAAACCTCGCCTTGCTTATGCCGGGTGGAGTGGTTGTAGTTTTACAAGCAATGCTTTTTGGCGGAATGCACAGTGGTATTATTTGGATGGCGTACGCCACCGTTATCGGCTGTGTATTTGGATATATCAGATATCTCAGCGGCTCGCTTAAGGCCTCTGTGCTCGCCCATATCGGGTTTAATGCCGCCTCATATGCTTTTGCATATATAACGACACAGCAAATCACTCAAATGACCTTGATAGCCCTGCTGCTGGCAAGCGGATTTTTAACGGTTGTCACCGTTTACGGTATTCGCTTTCGCTCACTTGAGCAAAATAAAATGCCACCAAATACAAAAGTATAACAAAAATGTTAGGAGCAAAATCCTTGAAAACAACGGTAATGGAACTTCAATTTGACGGTATAACCTTAGATAACGCAGTGCAGCGTGCAATGAAAGCGGTAGAGCAAGGGCAATCAATGCGCATTGTAACGCCAAATGCCGAGTTTGGCATGACAGCGGCAAAAGACAGCGAGTTTTGCAAACTGCTTAACGACAGTGATATGGTCTTGCCGGACGGTATCGGAGTGGTAATAGCGTCCAAAATTGTCGGAAGTAAATTGCCCGGCAGAGTAGCCGGAATTGATTTTGCAGATGCGCTGTGTGCAAAACTTGCGCACAGCGGAGATGGTCTTTATCTGCTCGGAGCAAAGCCGGGTGTCGCTCAAATGGCGGCGGAAAACCTTCAGAAAAAGCATGTCGGGCTAAAAATTTCCGGTACTCATGACGGTTATTTCAACGATGAAAAGGCAGTGGTGGCGGAAATTAAGAACTCGGGTGCAAAAGTGCTTTTTGTTTGCCTCGGCGCACCGAGACAGGAACTGTTTATGCAGGCGAATGCACATACTCTTGCGCCCATAGTACAAGCCGGACTTGGCGGTAGTTTAGATGTTTTTGCCGGCAATGTAAAGCGGGCACCGGATATTTTTATAAAACTCGGCATGGAATGGTTTTACCGCATCTGCAAACAGCCGTCCAGGGCAAAACGAGCGGTGAAATTACCGCTTTATCTATTGCATGCCGTCTCATTTCGCATTAAAAACGGAAAAACAGTTTAAAAGGGGAAGAATATGGTTAAGGTTGAACTTGTAGCACATACGCCCGACCCACAGAGGACGATAGCGGCGGCGGCAAAGCTGTGCTATTCGCCGAGTGGTGCAATGAATATTAAGGATGGTTTGAGCGACGAAAAAGTCGAAGCTTTTCTGCAAAAGCTTGAAAGCTTCGGGCATGACAGCCCGGTGGAGCATGTAAGCTTTACATTTGCGGTGGAGGGTATCTCACGTAGTTTGCTGGCACAATTGACCAGACATAGAATTGCCTCTTTCAGCGTACAATCTCAGCGTTATGTAAAGCAGGATAGATTTTGCTTTATCACCCCTCCAGAAATTGCGCAAAATGATGTTGCCACACCGCTGTATACCGAAGCAATGAATGCTTCATGGCGCTATTATGAGCAGCTGACAGAGGTGCTCTATAATAAACACCTTGAGCAATTTTTGCAAAGTGGAATAGACGAGAAAACAGCTAAATCAAAGGCGCAAAAGACAGCCATTGAAGATGCAAGATATGTTCTTCCAAATGCATGTGAAACAAAGCTGATGATGACTATGAATGTCCGCTCACTTCGCAATTTCTTCGGGTTGCGTTGCTGTAATAGAGCACAATGGGAGATAAAAGAGATGGCATGGCAGATGCTTGACCTTTGCAAATCGGTTGCACCGGCGCTGTTCGCCAAAAGTGGGCCAAGTTGTGTCGCCGGCAAGTGCGGTGAAGGTGCAATGACCTGCGGAAAGGCAGGCGAAATAAATGAGCGCTATAAAAAACTCGGGTAAACTGTTTGTCATAGAAGGGGTGGACGGTAGCGGAAAATCGACACAGTTTGAAATGCTGTGCACAGCACTTAAAGAGACGGGAAAAGACTTTCGCTCGGTGAGATTTCCACGCTATAATCAGCGTTCGGCGGCACTTCTTGAAATGTACCTTGAAGGTAGCTTTGGCACCTCACCGACCGATGTAAACCCATATGCCGCTTCAACATTTTATGCGGTAGACAGATATGCTTCCTTTAAAACCGACTGGGGACAGCATTATAAAAACGGTGTTCCGATAATCTGCGACAGATATACAACCTCAAATGCGGTACATCAAGCGTCAAAATTGCCTGAGCAACAGCTTAAAGGATTTTTAGATTGGCTTTTTGACTATGAATACAATTTGCTTGAACTTCCAAAGCCCTCTATGGTGTTTTTTCTCGACATGCCGACCGAGCTGTCGCTCATGCTGATAGAAAAAAGACAGGGGCAAAGCGGAGATATACACGAGCGTGACAGCGATTACCTTGCACTGTGCAGACAGCGTGCGCTATCTGTGTGCGAGCATGAGGGCTGGAAAATCATATCTTGCACCGACCAAGAGGGGGCACTGAAAACCGCACAGCAAATACACGAAGAAATCCTTTTTGAGTTTTACAAAAAGATGGAGGAATAGTTGTGGAAAAGCTTAGCTTTGCAAAATTGTCTATAGAGGACAAGCACAAGATAGATAAATATCTCCAAGCGGACGGTGTAATGATGAGCGACCGTTGCTTTGCGTCACTTTTCATTTGGGGCGAGCATTATAAACTGGAAACTTGTATCGTGTCGGACACTTTGATTATCCGCTCGGGTGATGAAGAAAGTGAGTATTCATATTACATGCCGCTTGGTGACATCAAGGCTGGAATAGAGAGCATAGAGCGCGATTCAGCGGGCAAACCATATAAGATGCACCTTGTAACACAGCAGGGTAAAGAGCAAATACAGAGCTTATTCCCGGAAAAGTACAGCTTTGAGGAGCAAAGAGGCGATTTTGATTATATCTACAGCGCCCAAAGTATGATAACCTTGGCAGGAAAAAAGCTCCACTCCAAGCGCAATCATATAAATAAGTTTGAGCAAACCTATGCCGGAAGATGGCAATACAGCGATGTGGATCCGATAGGCGATTATGATGAAATCATGGAGTTCCTTTACGATTGGTGTCACAAACGTGAAGGGGAGGATTGCGGAGATTACCGCTTTGAATACTCGGCGATAGAGCGAGCGCTGAAATACGCCGAACCGCTCGGAATTGAGGGCGGAGCAATCAGAATTGACGGAAAAATGATCGCTATGACGCTCGGCGCACCGCAAAATGACCAAGTGATGGATATTTTGATAGAAAAGGCAAACGGAGAAATCCAGGGCGCCTATCAGATAATCAGCAAAATGTTTGCCCAAAAGCATTGTGAGGGTTTTGAGTTTATAAACCGTGAGGAAGACATGGGTAAAGAGGGACTGCGCAAGGCAAAAGAGTCCTATTATCCGGTTAGCCTAACAGAAAAATATACGGCGGTACCACTAAAATGAACAAAATTGAGGTTGCAAGCACCTCGGACAGGAAACAGCTTGAGCAACTTTATGATCTGAGTTTCCCGGGAGAACCCGACTTTCGGGCAATGTTTTTTGACCGCGTCTGGAAACCGGAGCACACCTATCTAATCAGAAAGAACTCTGATATAGCATCGGCAGTGCAAGCCATTCCGATAAAAATGCAGGACGAGCACGGTGTTTTTTCAGCGGTCTATATCTACGCCGCAGGCACATATCCACAATTCAAAGGGCAAGGTATGATGACACAACTACTTGAGCATGTGCACATACAGGCAAAGGAGCAAGGCTGTGAGTTGTCTGTACTGATAACCCAGAATGACGATTTGTTTGCTTATTATAAAAGGTTAGGATATAGCGAAGCCTTTTTTGCAACGACCGAAAAACCTGAAAATCAAACACCTGTAAAGGTACAAATCGCTACACTGAAACACAGCGAGGATATTGCAAAAATCTATTCGAGTTCCATGCAAGGCAGACTTTCGCAGTATCGTGATGCCGAGTTTTATAGGCTTCAAATTGAGTTTTATGGTAATGACGCGTTTGTTTGCGGTAGTGACGATGGTATAACGGCATACGCCTTTTATGATAGAGATACCAACACCGTGAAAGAGGCCTTTGGCAAAGATTCAGCATCATTATGCGCCCAAATCGGAGCAGTACAACGAATTTTACCCGGCGGAAAACAGTGCTATCCAATGGGATGTGCCTTCGCTCTGACAGAGCGTGGGGCGCAATCACTGCAGGGCGAAAAACCGCCTTATCTTAATTTGCTTTTCAATTAATGCAATAACTGGAGAAATCAATGAAGAAAGAGCAACTAACCCTTGTGGCCGGATTCATGCCACCGCTTGCAATGACTATTCTGCTCGGGTTTGAATATCTGCTGGAAAGCGGCAGGCTAATCGCAGACAATTTTGCCGTTATGGGCGCACAAATTGCAGCCTTTTGTGTTCCGCTGATTGTGTTGGCAATAGCCTCTAAAACCGCAAAACCACCTGTAAAGCCAAGACTTAGCGGATTTACCCGCAGAGCAATACCATTTGTGCTTTTTATGTCGATAACGGCATCTTTGCTGTCTTTTTTGCTCAGTAGTGGCATATCATTGCTGACAGATAGGCCTTTTGCCCAAACAACATATTTTAGCATGACAAGCGATCTAACGGTGATTTCCATGATTGCCGTTGCCGTAATCATACCTGCAATAGTCGAGGAGCTGTTTTTTAGAGGAACAGTGCAGGGGGCTCTCGAAAGTGTTGGAACTATGCCGGCAATAATAATGACCTCTGTGGCATTTTCCTTGGTACACGCCTCGCTTGACAATTTAATCGGCCCATTGGTTGCAGGATTGCTTTTCGGATATATGGCATATGTACTTGATTCAGCCTGGCCGGCAGTTTTGGCACACATGATAAACAATGCAGTCGCAATAGCTTTTACATATGCGGTTGAGGCATATCAAGTGTTTAATTTTGAAACCTACTTTATCACATTTTGCACATTTTTCTTTGCTCTGTTTCTCTATTTGTCAATGCGCAGTCTGACCAAGCTTTTAGAGCGTGGAAAAATAAAAAAGTTTAAGCGAGTGCACATAAAAACCTCGCTTGCGGGTGTATTTCTTTCGCCCGGTATGTGGCTTCTTGTGATAATGTTTGTAATAAGAGTAGTTTATATTCAGTGAGCACGCTGTATTAATCGGAGGTATAAAACTTGGAAAACCAAAAAAACACACCGCCTAAAAAAACCATGAGCGACAAGCAAAAGGCGCGCAGACGGCGAAGAATTCGTGCAATAAGTAAAACAATTAACACCTTCAGCTATATTATTATGATTTTAGCGGTTTCTCTTATTGTGTCCACCTTTGGAATGTTGGTCGCAAATGATATGTTTGCGCTGATAAAGCCCGAGCAAACGGTTGTAGTCACCTTTGACGGTGAAAAAACAGTCGGAGAAATGGCAGATCTTCTTACCGAAAATGAGATTATTGAATTTGGCTGGGCATTTAACCTTTATGCCTCTTTGCAGGGGATTGAAACCTTTGAAGGCGGAACTTTCGACATAGAAGGCACAATGGACTACGGTCAGATCATCAACACCTTTTTGTACGATTATGAACCGCTTGAGGTAGTTACAATCACCTTTGTTGAGGGCTGGACGATGCAGCAATATGCACAGGCGCTCGAAGAAAACGGTGTGTGCACACAGCAGGAGTTTTTCGACACAGCGGCAAATTACGATTTTGCCCACGAAATGCTACAAGATGTGCCGATGATTGAAAATCGTCTTGAGGGGTATCTTTTCCCCGATACCTATGATTTTTATAAAAATGAAAACCCTGTCAGCGTTATAAATAAAATGCTAAACAACTTCGTAAGGCGTTTTACCACCGAGATGCAAAACTTGACAATTGAGAGCGAGCGCACAATTGCCGAAATCGTAAATGTCGCCTCACTCATTGAAAAAGAGGCATATTTACCGGGAGAGCGCACGACAATTTCCGGGGTAATATACAATCGACTGAACAATTCAAGCGATTTCCCGTATCTCAACATTGATGCGAGTATATTATATGTCACAGGGCATAAAGAGGCGTTGACGGCCGAGGATTTACAGATAGACTCGCCGTACAACACCTACACCGAAACCGGCCTTCCGCCGACTGCCATTTGCAACCCCGGCTTGGGTGCAATGCTGGCGGCAATACTTCCGGAAGACCACGGTTATTACTACTATGTCGCCGACCCGGAAGACGGTAGCCACGTATTCTCTAAAACTTTGAGCGCCCACAACAATGCAGTTGAGGATATGCGTGAAAAGGCAGAACGGCTGGCCGCCGAACAAGATGATTAAAAATTGATTTTAAGTGAGGAATAAAAGATGAAAAAATATGGACTGAATGAGCTGCGAAGCATGTATCTAAGCTTTTTTGAAAGCAAGGAACATTTTATGCAAAAGAGCTTTCCGCTTGTTCCGCAAAATGACAATTCACTGCTGCTCATCAACTCGGGAATGGCACCGCTGAAATCTTTCTTTACAGGTGAGATAACTCCGCCGGCAAAGCGCATGACAAGCTGTCAAAAGTGCATACGCACGCCCGACATTGAAAATGTCGGCAAAAACGGCAGGCATGGCACATATTTTGAGATGCTGGGCAACTTTTCCTTTGGCGATTATTTTAAAAGAGAGGCATGTACTTGGGCTTGGGAGTTTATCAAAGATGTGCTCGAAATGCCGCTTGACAAAATCTATGTTTCGGTTTATTTGGAAGATGATGAAGCATGGGACATCTGGACAAAGGAGATAGGTGTGCCCGAAAGCCATATGGTGAGGCTTGGAAAAGCAGATAACTTTTGGGAGATAGGGGTCGGCCCTTGCGGTCCTTGCTCGGAAATCTATTTTGACAGGGGAGAGCGCTACGGTTGTGACAACCCCGATTGCGCCCCCGGATGTGACTGCGACCGCTATGTTGAGTTTTGGAATCTTGTCTTTACCCAACTTGACTCGGACGGAAAAGGCAATTACAGCCCCCTTGAAAAGAAAAACATCGACACAGGCATGGGACTTGAGCGACTTGCTTGCATAGTACAAAGTGTAGACTCTATTTTCGCAGTTGACACACTCGCCGATATCATTACTGAGGTTTGCGCCGTAACTGGCAAAAAATACACCGGCACCTCGGAGGGTGAAGATGTGTCCATACGCATCATTACCGACCATATTCGCAGTACCGCTGCCATGATTTGTGACGGAATAATGCCGTCAAATACAGGTAGGGGATATGTACTGCGTCGCTTGCTGAGAAGAGCGGCACGTCACGGTAGACTTCTCGGCGTAAAACGCCCCTTCCTGTTTGAATTGTGCGAAACGGCAATCAAACTGAGCGAAGGCATTTACCCCGAACTGCGTGAAAAGGCAGACTTTATCAAAACGGTCATAAGCAACGAGGAGGAGCGCTTTGGCGCAACCATCGAAAGCGGTATGGCAAAGCTGGATGATATAACAAACACCCTTAAAAGAGAGGGCAAAACAATCATCTCCGGCGATGATGCATTTAAACTTTATGACACCTACGGATTTCCTATAGATTTGATAGATGAAATAGCGGCAGAGTGTGGCATGACGGTAGACCGTGATACCTTCAAAACCTTGATGGACGGTCAACGCACCCGAGCAAAGCAGGCTCGCACCGGGCAAGGTGAGCTCGGCTGGGACGGTGAAGAACTCAACTTAAATGACATTTCGGCAACCGTTTTTGACGGTTATGATAAAACCAATTCGACTGCAAAAATCAGTGCAATAATTCGTGACGGGGTGCGTGAGGACAGCGCCTCCGAAGGCGAAGCGGTCGCCATTGTTTTGGACAATACGGTTTTCTATGCCGAAGGTGGTGGCCAAACGGCCGACTACGGAACAATAGAAGCAAATGGCGCGGTAATTAAAATAAGCGATGTCAAAAGAGCATATGCAGACAAGTTTTTGCATGTAGGCACAGTGACTTCGGGAGAAGTCAACACAGGGGATACTGTCACATTAAATGTAGATACTGCCCGCCGCAAGGCAATTACCCGTGCCCACTCGTGCACCCATTTGCTACAGCGTGCACTTCGTGATGTGCTTGGAAATCATGTTGAGCAGAGCGGTAGCCTTGTCGAGCCCGATAAAATCAGGTTTGACTTTACCCATTTTGCCGCAATGACAAAAGAGCAGATGCAAGCGGTGTCAGATATAGTCAACAACATGATTTTGAGCGGTCTGTCGGTAGATGCTCAATATATGCCGATAGCAGATGCAAAGGCGATAGGCGCAATGGCACTATTCGGAGAAAAATACGGGGATACGGTGCGTGTTGTGCGTATGGGCGATTTTTCTACCGAACTTTGCGGTGGTATTCATCTTGAAAATACCGCCCTTGCAGGTAGCTTTAAAATTGTATCGGAAGCATCAATAGCGGCAGGTGTTCGTCGTATAGAAGCAGTTTGTGGTCTTGAAACCTTGGCACTTATAGAGCGCACCGAAAATGCAGTGGCAGAGGTAGCAGAACAGCTTAAATCCACACCGGCAATGCTCAAACAGCGTGCCGCCGCAGTCGCTACCGAACTTCGTGAGCTAACACGCACAAATGAACAGCTCAGCTCACGCATTGCGAGAATGCGCTCGGTCGAACTGCTGAATTTCTCAAAAACCATTGCCGATGTCAATGTTCTCGCCGTCAAGGTGGATGCCGACACCATGGATGAAGTGCGCTCCATGAGCGATAGTATGAGGGAAAGCGGACCCAAGCTGGTTGTCGTCTTAGCCGCTGTGACCGCAGACGGCAAAATCAACTTTGCGGCGGCCTGTGGTCCGGAAGCTGTCAAAAAGGGAGCACACGCCGGAAATATCCTAAAGGAAGTCGCAAAAATGTGTGGCGGCGGCGGTGGCGGCAAGCCCGACCGTGCAACAGCCGGCGGTAAAGATGTTTCAAAGCTTGAGCAAGCGCTAGAAGCGGTCAACAATATTGTAGAGCAGATGGTCTCAAAATAATAGAAAATAGGGGGCATAGCATGAACAACGATTGTTTATTTTGTAAAATAGCACAAGGGCAAATACCGTCCACAAAAATCTATGAAGACGATCAAATTCTGGTTTTCAATGATATTGCGCCGGTAGCGCCGATACACATGTTGATAATTCCCAAAAAACATATTTTGAGCAGTGCCCGAGAGATAACCGCCGAGCATGGCGCACTTTTGGCGCATATGCTACAAACGGCCGCTAAATTAGCCGAGCAAAATGGACTTGACCAAGGGTATAGAATAGTGACAAATGTCGGCCAACACGGCGGACAAACGGTACACCACCTGCATCTGCACCTAATTGGTGGCGCACCGCTCGGACAAATGGCATAAAATGAACATATTTAGGCGGCGCAAGAGCACAGAGCAGCCAAGAGTTCTGCTCTGCTTTTGTGTCGCCTTTTGTGCCGTTGCGCTGTCTGTAACCTTGCAAATAGACGGCGGAGTTTGGGAGGCAATTCTCAAAACTCTGATTTTGGCGTGTATACTGTGCGCAGCACTTTTATTGTTGTGGGGAAAGCGTTATATATCGGCAATGCTCGGCCTGCTGTTTGGCATGTTATGGTGTAGCTCTTATCTGCTTATTATTTACTCACCGACGGCGCAGTTTGATGGGTATTTTGGCGATATAACCGTGCGATTTGAACAACGGGCAGAGGGGTATGGCACATTTTCAATGGCATCGGTCGAGATTGTTGAGGTAAACAACCGCTCGGTTTCAATGTCAGCAACGGCATTTTTAACCGATGCTTCGCCCGACTATCACCCGGGGCAACTGCTTAGCTTCGAAGGTCTTATCAGCGTCGCTCAACCCGATGATCGCTCTTATATGCATGCTGACGGTAAGTTTCTTACGGTAAGCCAAACAAGTGTAGATTCACAATCACTCGGAGTGGAGCACAATTTGGCCTCATACGCGGCGACAATCTCGCAAAGTCTGCACAGCAATACCACTTCACTTATTTCAGGAGATAGGGGAGGACTGCTTGCCGCTTTGCTCAGCGGAGACAGAAGTGGATATTCACCCGCCTTTCAAAGGCAACTTACCGCAAGCGGAATAGCCCATATAACTGCGGTTTCGGGACTTCATATTTCTATGCTTACCGCTTTCGCCATGGTATTGCTCGGCAGAAAATACGGAGCAGTGGCGGCATTACCGCTGATTATAGCCTATGCAATAATCACAGGGCTTTCGCCTTCGGTGGTACGTGCCGCAATCATGAATGCCGCAGTGTTGCTGGGATTTTTCATAAAAAGAGAGAGTGACAGTTTAACCTCACTTTCACTTGCGCTTCTAATAATAACGGCGCAAAATCCCTTCGCCATACACAGTGTCGGCTTACTGCTTTCGTTTGGTGCGACCCTCGGGATATTGCTTTTTGCACCCGATATGTACCGTGCAATGTGCGTAAAGCTTCCCAAGCATAAATTGCTCAGGCGTGTTTTAGTGTATATTTTCGGCACCTGTGCAGCCTCTATATCAGCGATGATTTTTGTGCTTCCGCTGTCGATAATCTTCTTCGAATCGGTTTCGGTAATAGCGGTGCTGACAAATATTTTAGTGCTGTGGGCGGTTGCACTTTCGATGGCGTTGGGCATTTTCATGTTACTTTTTACTTTTATTTGGCAACCGCTCGCACAAGGTGTTGCACTGCTCGTCATTGTCCCTCTCGGATTTGTCGAGTGGGTGGCTAAAACGGTCTCCTCACTAAGCTTTGTCACCCTCAGCTCGGAAAATTATTATCTGATAATCTTTGCAATAGCTCTTATTTTAGCAGTAATTGCTGTAAAGATTAAACGCTTTACATATACCGGAATTGCAATATTCGGAGTGATTTCGCTTGCTGTGTGCATAGGCCTTACGGCAATTGAAAGCTCACTTTATGGGCAGATAACAATTTACGGTCAAAACGGAAATGCCGCCGTAATTGCCCGTGCAAATGCTCAAACTGCTGTAATAAATACACCGCTCAATGGCAGTTCAGATCCTTATTTTATCAGCGAACGGCTTGGCACATGGGGTGAATCTCAGGTCGATTATGCCGTGTCGAGCAAAAATACAGTTGATTTTGAAGATCTGTCTTTGCATGTTGCGGTAAATAATGTAGTCGCACCTACAGCTACAATCGGTAATGCAGATATGTATTACAACAGTCAAGGCAGTTTAGAGTTATGCGGAGGTTTCCTTGAGATATTGGGAGAGCAAGATCAATTTGCATATCGTTTGATTTTTGATCAAATCAGCCTGCTTGACCTCAGCACACTTTCTCCGCCACACACGGCGCAAATGCTTGAGCATAGCGAAATAAAGGCAGATTTGCTTATAATTGACGGCGACTGGATAGCTTCAAGTCATTATTTAAGCTTCATACTTGACAAAGTGAGTCCACAACTGCTTATAGTTGCTGACTCACCGTGGGACAGCTATTCGGGCGATATTTTAGGTATAAATACGGTGTATTTACAAGAAAGCGCACCGATAAACATTACTTTCAGACAGGAGTGAGCGGAAAATGGCGACTGCGAAAAAAGGCAAAGGCGAAAATGTTGAGTTTAACCGCCTCAAACTTGATATAAATGAGGGTAATCCGCAAAATCTATATGTGTTTTTCGGCGAGGAGGATTATCTAAAAAGTCACTATCTGGACAGATTGCGAGAGCTGTGCGCCGGAATGTTTGACCAGTTCAGCACCACCACTTTAGAGGGGGAACGCCTGAATGCAAACGATCTTGTAGATGCAATAGACAGCCCGCCAATGGGTAGCGATCGCAAGCTGGTAATCGTGCGTGATTGTCCGCTAATGCCACCACAAGGTGAGCTGAAGGAGCTGTTGCATGAAATTCTATCTGAATTGCCCGATTATATATGCCTTGTCTTTTATTTTGACACTTTAGAACTTTCGCCCGACAAGCGACTTGGAATTTATAAAACAATAGCAAAGTACGGGCATTTTGTTGACTTTCAACATGCGAGCACGGCAGAGCTTGTTCCGTGGCTGATGCGCCGTTTTAAATCCTTTGGAAAAATGATAGATCGTGTGCAGTGTGAGCATATGCTTTTCACCTGCGGCACTTCAATGACAAACCTTGCAACCGAGGTTGACAAAATCGCCGCCGGCACAAGAGGCGAGCAGATAACAAAGCAAGATATAGATAAGCTTGCAAGCAGAGTGCTTGAAGCTGATATTTTTGCATTGACCGACCGCCTTATGGAAAGCGACCACACCGCAGCGATGCTGATTTTGCGCGACCTGATTGACGCACGCAATGCCCCTGTGGCAATTTTAGCGGCAATTGTCCGCCAAATGCAGCGAATTTACGCCGCAAAATTGGCCAGTGAAAGCGGTAGGGGAGAGCGATATTTGACCGATCTTTTCGGATTTTCCTCAACCTATCCGGCACAGCTTGCACTCCGTGCGTCGCGAAGAATGAGCCTTGAAAAACTGCGCAAAATACAACTGATGTGCCTAAACTCCGATCTTGAGCTTAAAAGCTCGATAGGAGACGACCGCCGAACCCTCGAACTGCTGATACTCGGCATAGCAAAGGGCAGCGTATGATTACGATAGAGCCGGTTATCATAACCGAAGGGCGGTACGACAAGAGCAAGCTAAGCGGCATTTTCGACACGCTGATTTTAACCTGTGAGGGTTTTTCCATTTTTAAAAATCAGCGGATGATTGAGCTTTTGCGGCAATTTGCCAAGACTCGGGGAATACTGGTGCTTACCGACTCGGATGCCGCCGGGTTTTTAATCAGAAACAATATAAACTCGCAGGTTCAGCAGGGGACCGTTTACCACGCTTATATACCCGACATATACGGAAAAGAGAGCAGAAAAAAAGAGCGCTCGGCAGAGGGTAAGCTGGGGGTTGAGGGAGTGCCAAATGAAGTGATTATTCAGGCGGTAAGACAAGCAGGGGTTGCCATGGACGGGCTGCAAACGCCAAAAACACAAACTCAGCTCAAAAAAAGCGATCTATATGCCCTCGGACTTTCGGGTACAGAGGGGAGCAAAGCCCGCAGAGAAAAGCTGCTCTTGTTGCTCTCGTTGCCGGAGCATCTCAGCACAAATGCACTTGCAAAAACACTCGGTGCGCTGATGTCATATGAACAGTTAAAAAGATTAACCGACCAGCTGTGACCACTTTTTTCAATATCTCAAAAATCACTTAAATCAAAGGTGTGCTATGCTTTTTTCAAGTATACATTTTTTATTTGGGTTTTTGCCCTTTGTACTGCTTGGCAATGCCTTGCTGAGCAAAAACAGGTCGTTGCAAAACGGCTTTTTGGTGCTATGCAGTCTTGGATTTTATGCATGGGGAGAACCACTGTTTGTCCTTGTCATGATAGGGTCGATTTTGCTAAACTATGCCCTCGGCTTGCTTGTGGCAGGCGGAAAAAAAAGACTTGGCATTTTTCTTGCAGTTTTTTTAAATTTAGCACTGCTGTTTGTTTTTAAATACCTCGGATTTTCGGTGCAGGTCATAAACGAAGTTGCAAATACCGCAATACCTATTCCGCAAATCAGACTGCCGATAGGAATATCTTTTTTCACATTTCAAGCTATGTCCTATGTCCTCGACATAAGCAGGCAAAGGGGAGAAGCACAGAAAAATCCGCTCAATGTTGCACTTTATATATCACTTTTTCCACAGCTTATCGCAGGGCCGATTGTCCGTTATCAAACAATAGCCGAACAGATTAGAGATAGAAAAACCACGGTTGAAGGCTTTTCAAAGGGAATGTGCCGTTTTGTATTAGGTCTTGCAAAAAAAGTTCTAATAGCAGATAAGATGGCGGTAATCGCCGCCGTCGCCTTTGACACACAAACAGGGCTGACAGCCCCGATGGCATGGCTTGGCGCGATTGCCTTCACTTTGCAAATTTACTTTGATTTTTCGGGGTACTCGGATATGGCAATCGGTCTTGGGCGTATGCTCGGCTTTAGCTTTTTAGAGAACTTCAATTATCCGTATATCGCAAAAAGCATCGGCGATTTTTGGCGCAGATGGCATATTTCGCTCAGCACATGGTTTCGGGACTATGTATATATACCGCTTGGTGGCAACCGTGTTTCAAAGCCCAGGCTATTGCTAAATCTCTTTGTAGTATGGCTGCTTACCGGCATTTGGCACGGCGCAAACTTCACTTTTATCGTTTGGGGACTGATGTATTTTGCACTGCTTGTATTTGAGCGTGTAACAGGCATTGAAAAGGTTTTACCTTCATGGCTTGGGCATTTGTACACCATGTTTTTCGTGATAATAGGTTGGGTGCTTTTCAATGCGGACAGCCTGTCACATGCAGGGCAGTATCTATCGACGATGTTTGGAGGGCAGCTCATTTTTTCCGGAGATTTCAAAATGCAAATTATTGAAAACAAGTTTTGGCTATTAAGTGCAGTGATTTTCAGCTTGCCGCTAAATCAGCTGTTTAAAAAAATTAAAATAGCACGTACATTCCCGGCAGAAATAATTTACGCAGGTGTGATTTTACTGCTATTTCTTGCAATTACAGCGTCACTTGTAAAAGGAACATATAGTCCGTTTATTTACTTCAATTTTTAAGGTGAAAGCATGAAAAGGTCAAATTTAAAGTATATAATCGCCACCGCCCTTGTGCTCTGTGTAATTGCAGTAGGCTCTTTGGGTGTTGTAGTCGAGCTTTTCACAACACCTCCCACAGGCTTCACTACAAATCTTGATCAGAGTAATCTGCTCGAACTACTAAGGCAGAATATTTCAGCTGCTGAACAGCTTTTTTCAAACAATATCGGCCTTAGAGAGCGATATATCGACATCTACGGTGCAATGCAGGCGGTAGCCGGCGAAAATATCACCCAAGATGATGCATTTACAGTTGTGCGCCTTGAAAATGACTATTTAATTTTTGAAACCGAAAGTTATAGCGATGAGCGATTAAGCGCTTACGCTGAAAACCTCTCGGCATTTGAACAGCATTTGTCGGGACAGGGGATACCAATGGTGTATTTTCAAGCACCTTACAAGTTAGATTATCAAAATCCCGGACTGCCTTACGGGATTGAAGACACGGCAAATGACAATGCAAATCGACTAATCGGATTTTTACAGCAGCAATCGGTAACTTATACCGATTTGCGACAAAGCATCAAGCAAAGTGGACTTGATCATTATTCGTTATTCTTCTCGACCGACAGTCACTGGACACCTGAAGCCGCACTGTGGGCATCTGAACAAATTGCCGAGCAACTCAATCAATACGGTATGGAAATCGATTTATCAAAATTGAGTATAGATAATTATAATGCCCAAACCTATGAAAATTGGTTTTTGGGAAGTCAAGGCAAGCGCATGGGGGTGCTTTATGCCCCGCCCGATGATTTCACTTTGCTGACCCCGAAATTTGAAAGCGAGCTTACACTTACAATACCGTCAAAAGAGATGACGCGCACCGGAGACTTTGAGCAAACAATGCTGTTTTATGAGCATTTGGAAACAAGAGATTATTACAATCTTGACCCATATACCGTTTATCTCGGCGGCGATTACCCGATTAGCTACAGCACTTGCCAGACGGCAGCAAATGATACCAAGCTACTCGTTATAAAAGACTCCTTCGCGCGCCCTGTGGTAAGCTTTATGGCACAATGTGTCAGTGAGCTTTACACCATTGATTTGCGTTATTTGGACACAATTACAGCGGTTGAATATATAGAGCAGGTAAAGCCCGATGCGGTAATCATATTGTACAACCCCGGAGTTATTCAAAATGGCGAGAGTTTTCAGTTTGGCACAGATGCTGAAAACTCTGTTTTTCAATAAAGGTCTTTACTTTTTTAAAACTTATGTTATAATTCTTTAGGGTGACAAAAAATGCTATTTAGATGCATTATTGCAAAAATATATTTAGGGTGTCACTATACTAAAATTTAGAAAATGGGGAAACAAAAAAATGTGGTTTATTCTTTCGCTAATTGCGGTCTTTTTCTGGAGCGGTTCAGATCTCTTTTCAAAAATGGGCT
Organism: uncultured Oscillospiraceae bacterium; assembly: GCA_964367895.1. Taxonomy (GTDB): domain Bacteria; phylum Bacillota; class Clostridia; order Oscillospirales; family Butyricicoccaceae; genus CAYJAS01. The sequence goes on from CAYJAS010000005.1 coordinate 31,467, forward strand.
CACGGGCCGACGATAAATACAGCCATTACAAACTGGTTATGACGGTCGGAACGGTAATGGGTATACACGCTGTCATTATGCTTGCACTCGGCCAGGAGTTTGCACTTTCCGACATAATTACCTACCTGCCGGCCTCGGCATTTTACATAATCTCAATGACCCTCGGATATGTTGGACTGAGATATCTGATGCTTTCGATTTCCAGTCCGATATGCAATTCATCGGGCGTTATCGTTGCAATTATGTATGCACTGTTTTTCAATGTCACAATTGCACCGCTTCAAATTTTCGGTATAGCCCTTGTCACAATCGGAATTATTTCGCTTTCGGTTATCGAAAGAAGAAAAGACACGGCAGATATTGTTGCCTCAGGGCAAGCTATAGACGGTAAATACACAAAGAGTGCCATAGCTTTTATCTTCCCGGTGCTGTACTGCATAATCGACTCTATGGGTACCTTTACAGATGCAATATTGCTTGATGAAAGCCGAAACCTAATCAGCGAAGGTGCGGCAAATATCGCATATGAGCTGACCTTTTTTGCAATGGCAGTTTGCGCCTTTATCTATGTTGTAATTATTAAAAAGCAAAAATTTGTTATATCCAAAGAAAAACCGAAACTTATCGCCGCAGTTTGTGAAACAGCAGGTCAGCTTGCATATGTTTACGCACTGGGCTCAAATGCTGTGCTCGCCGCACCGCTTATCTCCTCTTACTGTGTATTTTCACTAATTTGGGCACGATTTGTACTCAAAGAAAAGCTTACAAAGGCACAATATCTCGTAGTGTGCATCGCCTTTGTCGGCATCGCAATATTGGGAATGGAGTAAAAGTGAAAGCTTATTATCCGACACAGGAGCAAATAGAGCAGTGGATATCTAAATTGCATCGCCGTGCAGAGCAATTGCCGTTTGAAGCTGAAATATTAAAAGACAAGGGCTGGCGCAACAATTACGGCGCCTTCCACATGCGTGGAAATCGAATTGTGCAGTTTAAAGCAGGTGATATGAGGCCGTATTACGCCTCTTTCCAACCGCCCTTTAAAGCTCCGGCACCATTGCTTGTCCATCTTCCCGGTTACGGTGCCGAAATATCGGTGCACCCCGAACTGGTGGAGCGTGGTTTTAATGTGTTGTCGGTATCTCCGCTCGGATATTGGACGCCGAGAGGCTTTGATGTAAAAATAAAAGAGGGTCAGCCCGACTGGCCTGTCACCATGAACACGCTGAGAGGCTTGCCTGACGGTTATGACGATTGGCTTACCCAAGCAATACTTGCCGTTAAATGGGCGCTGACCCAGCCGCAGGTTATGCCCGATAGACTGTCCTTTTACGGCACCAGCCAAGGCGGTAGCATGGCGATTTTACTCGCATCTATTTTTGCCGAGCACGGTGTGCGCTGTGCGGCGGCAAATCAGCCCTATTTGTGCGATGTTACAACCTCTTTAGACGGCGCCTGTCACAATATCAGCCGTGATATCTTTGGCGAGGTAGGGGAGCAGGCATGGCACAGAGTTGGATATGTTGATTGTGTGTCACATGCCTACAGATGCAATTTTCCGACTTTGGTATCGGCCGGCACAAAAGACACGGTATGCCTGCCACACACAGCACAGACCTTGTTTGATTCCCTACCAAACACACGCTCGCTAACCTGGCTAAAGGATTTCGGTCACGGGTATAATGAGCCATTTATAAAACTTGCAGCCTCATGGTTTGAACTTTTTGCATGAAAAATCTCGCCCGATTTCGGGCGAGATTTTTCATGCAATGCCCATTTCACAGAAGCATTCATGCACCGATGCACGCCTTTTTGAATATACTACAGTATTCGGAAAAGGAGGCATAGCATGGAGGATTGTACATACCCAAACACACCAACACCAAAGCATCATGACAACCAAAATAAACAGCTGTTCGGATTTCTGATACTTTCGATAGCGGCGGTAGCTTTTGCAATTGAGCTTGTAATCGCTTATGGACTCAACAAAGAAACACCCGAACAAAAATACACCTCATGGCTCGGGCAAGCACCGCTTAGCGGATATACTATAATTGTCGTTATTATCGCCATACTCGGCATTTGGCTTGTTGCAACGGGAAATGATGACAAAAAAACACCGCCACCTCCGACAGCTCCGCCACCACCGCTGAATGATGATTACTACAC
>CAYJAS010000006.1:0-32436 GCA_964367895.1 uncultured Oscillospiraceae bacterium
GTAAAAATGACAGGTGCAGCGCTATCTAAGCGCTATATTCTTGCGACTCCGCTATCTCGTGCCGCGCGAGCAACGGCGCTTGCTACAGCGTCACGCACACGTGGATCAAAGGCGGCAGGGATAATGTAATCGGCGTTCAGTTCACTGTCGCTCACAAGGTTTGCGATTGCATGAGCGGCCGCAATTTTCATCTCATCATTGATGTCGGAGGCACGCACATCAAGCGCCCCTCTAAACACGCCGGGGAAGGCGAGCACATTGTTGATTTGGTTTTTGAAATCACTGCGTCCGGTTGCAATGACGGCGGCACCGCCGTTTTTTGCCTCCTCCGGGAAGATTTCCGGCGTCGGGTTGGCACAGGCAAAAATTATGCTGTCGGGAGCCATGCTGCGCACCATATCGGGCGTAACAACTCCCGGTCCCGAAACTCCGATAAAGACATCGGCGCCTTTGAGCATATCGGCAAGAGTGCCACGCTTTTGCTGTTTGTTTGTCAGTTTTGACATAGCGGTTTGCTCACTGTTTCTACCCGTGTCATCGGCGCAAATCGAGCCTTTGCGGTCACACATTATAATGTCGCTCACGCCGACCGAGAGTAGCAGTTTGGTAATGGCAATTCCGGCAGAGCCCGGGCCGTTTACCACTACCGAGATGTTGTTTATACTCTTTTTAACCACCTTTAAGGCATTTAAAAGGCCTGCAAGTGTGACTATCGCCGTGCCATGCTGATCATCGTGGAAAATCGGAATGTCACAGCACTCTTTTAGACGGCGTTCAATTTCAAAACAGCGAGGTGCACCGATATCCTCAAGATTTATGCCGCCAAAAGAGCCGGCAAGCAACTCCACAGTGCGCACGATGTCGTCAACCTCTTTGGAGCGGATGCAAAGTGGCACGGCATCGACACCGCCAAATTCCTTGAACAGTACGCATTTGCCCTCCATAACGGGCATTGCCGCCTCGGGGCCGATATCACCTAAGCCGAGAACGGCAGAACCATCGGTCACGACGGCCACCATATTGTGACGGCTTGTAAGCTCATAGCTTTGGTTTACATCTTTGGCAATTTCCAGGCAAGGTTGTGCCACACCCGGTGTATAAGCAAGCGAAAGCTGTTCACTATTTGACACCGGAGCTCTTGAAACAACTTCAATTTTCCCTTTTAATTGCCTGTGTAACTCAAGCGAGCGTTGTGCATAATCCATAATCTTTCTCCCTATAGTAGTATATTAAAATTCAATAGCTTCACGTGCAGGCACTCCTGCTTCATACGGGTGTTTGAGTGGCTTCATTTCGCTTACATAGTCTGCAATTTCCATAAGCGCAGGTGAAGGATCTCGCCCGGTCAACACCACCTCTAATTTGTCGTGGCGTGATTTAAGGCAGTCTATCAAATCGCTTTCGTCAAGCGCCCCGACAGCTAATGCTCCCAGCGTTTCGTCCAGTATTAAAAGGTCGATGCTTTCAGTCTTTGCACGTGCAAAGAGCGACTTTAGCCTTTGTGTGTGCTCCGCCTTGACGGCCGCTTTTTCACTGTCGTCCATAACAAACCAAAACTTTGTAACAGCCTGTCCTTTAAATACCTCAAAAGGCAGATCAAGCATAAACTCGCCCGAATCATAGTCCTTCAAAAAAGATGTCCAAACAACCTTGCGCCCTCTTCCTGAGGCACGCACCGACAGTCCAACAGCGGCAGTGGTCTTGCCCTTTCCATCACCGGTGTAAATGTGAATTAATCCCTTTTCAGCCATAATCAGCACTCCTTTAAATTGTAAAAGTAATATATAGTTTTATTTTCAACTTGTGTGAGCCTTATCTAATATTTTAGCATAACAAATGCCATCTGTAAACAAAAAAGCGAAACGAAAGGGGGTAACCCCTGCGTTTCGCCTTTGGCTATAAAATTAATCAGTTTGCCTTGGAGAGTGTGTGCGGATCATCATCAATGGTAAGCTTTACAATATCGGCACCCAAAGCACGAAGCTTTTCGACAAGCCCCTCATAGCCACGTTCGATAAGGGTGATCTCCTCGACCTCTGTCGTACCCTTTGCCGCCAGTCCGGCAATCACCATAGCGGCACCGGCACGAAGGTCACACGCTCTGACAGGTGCACCGGAAAAGGAGGAAATGCCCTCTATAACGGCAATTTTACCGTCAACCTGTACTTTTGCACCCATACGGCGCAATTCATCCACATAGCGATAGCGGTTTTCCCAGACACTTTCGGTTATAATACTGGTACCGTTTGCAAGACAAAGCACCGCCGACAATTGAGGTTGCATGTCGGTGGGGAAACCGGGATATGGAAGTGTCTTAAGGTTGATTTTATTTATAGGCGAACTGCGTGTAATACGCACCGAATCGTCATATTCGACTATTTCAGCGCCCAACTCCTCAAGCTTTGCGGTTATGCAGTCAAGATGCTTGGGAATGACATTTTTAAGCAGTACGCTACCACCGGTAGCGGCAACAGCCGCCATATAAGTCCCAGCTTCAATTTGATCGGGTATAATCGAGTAACTGCCGCCGGTCAAAGTCGAAACACCTCTAACCTTGATAACATCGGTACCGGCACCCATGATATCGGCACCCATTGAATTTAAGAAGTTGGCAAGATCAACTATATGTGGTTCTTTTGCGGCGTTTTCGATAACTGTCATACCCTCTGCCATTGCGGCGGCAAGCATGATATTGATGGTGGCACCGACCGTTACAACGTCAAGATAAACGCTCGTGCCCTTGAGTTTTCCGTCTGCCTTGGCATATACCACAGCACCGTGTATGTCAACCTTAGCACCGAGCGCCTCAAAACCTTTGATATGCTGATCCATCGGGCGAACACCGCCGAAATTACATCCGCCGGGCATTGAAACCTCGGCACTGCCGAAACGGCCTAAAAATGCGCCGATAAGATAGTAAGAAGCACGAAGTTTGCGGTTTAAATCGCTTATCGCGCGGTTGCTTTTGAGGCTACGGCAATCTATTTCTATAGTTGTTTTGTTAATCAGACGCACCATAGCGCCCAGCTCCTTTAATATCTCAAGCTGGACAATAACATCTCTAACCATGGGAATATTTTCAATACGGCAAATGCCGTCAACTAAAATCGAAGCGGGAATTATTGCGACTGCGGCATTTTTTGCACCGCTTATCGAAACTTCTCCGAAAAGCGGGCGGCCACCATTAATTACATATTTCTCCAAAACAAAGCCCTACCTTAGTATATAATAAAGTATAGGTTATATAAAAGCATACTATTTCACATTAACCTTAGCCATTCTATCATAGTATTTGTAAAAATGAAAGAGGAAATGCAAAATAATTTAATTTTTTTGTAAAAATGAAAAAATCCCGCTTGGCACAAAAATGCCACCCTTTTGGGTGGCATTTTTTCTTTAATAAAATTTACAGATATTTTTTGAACCACTCACAAAGCTCGAGCAAGCGATTTATGCGGTTGTGCGGTTTTCCCGAGCGTGACAGCTCATGATTTTCGCCGTGGAAAAGGGCAATTTTGGAGGGGATACCACGTTTTCTCAGATTTGTGAACATCATAATCGGGTCGCTCATCCAGCAACGATAGTCTTCATCAGACTGGATAAACAAAGTGGGAGTAACAGCGTTTTGCACATATTTAAGCGGTGAATGATGCCACATTTTTTCCGGGTTGTCCCAAGGGCTCGATGCAACCTGGCTGAGGTTGTGATAATAGCCGATGTCGGTAGTCAGGCATTTTGACAGGTAATTGGAAATTGAACGCTGTGACACCGCCGCCTTAAACCTGTCGGTTTTGCCTATCATATAGTTGCACATAAAGCCGCCATAGCTACCGCCCGAAATGCCGATACGCTTGTCGTCAAGATCGGGATAGCGTGAAATAACTTCATCGGTAAACTCGATAAAATCACTGTAATCATCTTCGCCGAGCTTGCCGACCAGAGTGGAAAACTCGTCACCACGGCCGGAGGAACCGCGTGGGTTTGTGAAAAATACAAAATGTCCCATGTGAGCAAGGCACTGCATTTCATGATGATAAATGCTGCCGAAGGCCGCCTTGGGGCCGCCGTGCATATTGAGCACTCCGGGGTATTTTTCGCCCGGCTTATAACCTTGCGGTTTGAGGACGAAGCCCTCAAGCTCATGGCCATGCTTGCTTTTGAAAACAAAGCGATCGGGCTTTATAATCTCATGGTTTTTAACAAAATCGGCGTTGAAGCCTGTAAGGCAACGCTCGCTTCCGTCATTTAGATTTATTGCATAAATTTCGGCAGGGCAGAAGTCACGGAAAGCGACGCAATATGCCGTATCCCCTACGATGTCAAAGCAGTTTACAGCGCCGACCGTTTGGTTTACGTGTGAAAGTTTGCCACTTTGATCAAGCACCGACAAGAAGGAATTGCCCCAGCTGGTAAACAGGCAGTAAAGCTTGTCGCCAATCAGCTTTGTGGTGCGGCCGCCACCGTAAGACATATCACTTCCGGCGGAGGAGGACAAAGCTCCGTCAAGGTAGACGAAATCGGAGATTTTACCGTCTGAACTAACGGTGAGCAAAGTGGGATCCTGAGAGGAGTTTCTCTTTTTATCAGAGCCCTCAAACAAAATGGTATCGCCAAAGTAAATGGCCTTCATAATGCCGTAAAGTCCTTCTGGAACAAGCTTTTTTGTAAATCCGCTCGCCAAATGATGCTCATAAAGCTCGGAATGAACAGACATCTTGTCGGTATAGGTTGTACCCCAGAACAAAACCTTAGTCTTGTCCTCCGAAAGGGTATATCCGCCGACGTTCGTGTACTTGTCCGAGATAATTTCAAGGCTGTTTGCACAGCTGTCATAAACGGCAAGTGCCGAGCGCTGTTTGTTTACAATGCCCTGGCCGTTTGCCCAGTAGGGAATCTCGTCAAAAATCAGAAAATCCTTGCCCTGTTGTGCACGATGCTCGCTTGGCTTGGGCTCGTCCGACACATTGCGTGAAACGGTCAACAAAAAGCGATGCTCGCACAACTTTGCGATGCTCTTTACCTTGGCATCAATCGTAAATGCCTTTTGCGCTTCGCCACCGTTTATGTCAAGGCTGAAATATGTAGTTTTACCGTCTTTATTTTCGCCTGCCGAGGAAAACAGCACTGTGCTGTCATCAAGCCAAATTGCCGAACGCTCGGCGCCTTTTGCCGATATCGCACGGTGCTCACCGGTCGCGGTATCCATGCAGTGAAGTCTGCAGGTGTAATTATTTTGCTTTTCATTTGCAGTAGCATGTGTAAACAGCAACTTGCTACCATTCGGTGAGCAGTTTATCTCCGAGAGAAAATTGTACTTATATAAATCGTTTATTGTAATTGGTTTCATAAAATGCGCCACCTTTCCTTATTTCAAATAATTGTTCATCCAAGCGACGATTTCTTCCATGCGCTTGATGCGGTTTTGCGGTTTGCCCGAACGAGACAACTCGTGATTTTCGCCCTTAAGCAGGCAAACACGAGAGGGGATACCGTGCATTTTGAGTGCGGTGAACATTTGCAGAACCTCCACCATGTAGCAACGGTAATCTTGTTCTCCATGAATAAACAAGGTCGGTGTTTTTACCTTGTCAGCGTATTTGAGGGGAGATTGCTCCCACTGAAGCTGTTGATTGTCGGTGTGCGATGCGCCGGTCTGGTCAGGGCCAAAATAGTATCCGATGTCGGTTGTTCCCTCAAAGGTGGTCCAGTTTGAAATGCAACGCTGTGCGACTGCGCAAGCAAATCTGTCGGTATGACCGATAGCCCAGTTTGTCATAAATCCGCCGTAGCTTCCGCCGGTTATGCCGACACGAGCGCTGTCAATATCGCTGTATTTTTCAAGTGCACAATCGGTGAAATCCATCAAATCATTATAATCGATGCTACCGTACTTTGCGCGGATGTCGGCAAACTCATCACCTCTGCCGTCGCCACCGCGCGGATTGGCGAAGATGACAAAATAGCCCTCATTTGCCCACATTTGCATCTCGTGGTGGAAAATATCGGAAAAGACGGTGCGTGGACCGCCGTGTATATGCAGTATAGCGGGATAGCTGTTTCCGGGTGCATATCCGGCAGGTTTCAGAACAAAGCCGTATATCTCCATGCCCTCACGATTTACGCAGGTCAGCGGTTCGGGGGTGGATAAAGTGTAATCGGAGGCGACAAAGGCGTTGAAGGTAGTCAGTTTTTCATGCTGTCCGTTTTTGACAGAGTAAACCTCGCCAAGCGAGTTTACCTCGTGTCCGATGGTCATAAGCTCACCGCCGTGTACATCAAAGCAATCTACCGCACCGAGCGAAGTTATCGTTTTAACCTCGCCGGTTTTCAGGCACAAAGTGTTGACAAAGCCGTTGTTAACATTAGTGGTCAGGTAGTACAAAGTGTCGCCCTCAACCTTAACGGCTCTGCCACCGCCATAGCGAACATCGGAGTTTGTGCTGTTGCCGACCGTGATATGATTGTGCTTTGCAAGAAGGGTCTTTTCGCCTGTTGAAAGGTCAAAAATATACGCATCGCCAAGCTCGCCCATGCCAAAACGGCTGTTGTCGGTGCAAATTACAACCGCCTTGTCAGGTGCACACAGTTTCATAAGCTTTATCGCGTGCGTATCGGGCTCGATAAGGCATTTGGTCACCCCTGTAATTCTGTTATAGAAGTAAAGACCGGGGCGATAAGGCTTAATATCGTCATACTCGACACCTGTGTAGAGTATATTGCATTCGTTTACATCAAACTGCGCAACCTCAAACATCGGCGCCGTAATGGGCTCGACACTGTCGGTGGTCATGTCATAAATATAGAGGCGGTTGCGCTTTCTGTTTATAACACCCATGCCGTTAAACCAGAAGGGCACTTCCTCAAATATAGTGTATCCGCTGTCATTGTATTTTTTCAGAACTTCATGGCTGTCAGCGGTGGAAAGTCCGGTTAAATCGGGGCGATTGTTGTCATATGTTGCCTTAAAAAGCAGCTTGTTACAGCACATTTTTGTCGGTACACCGGCGAGCAAGGGGAGCGAAAATGCAGGTTGCGCCTCACCGCCCATGATATTTATGCGGTAATAATCGGTCACAAGCTCACCCTTTTTGAGTCGCTCTTTGGTGCTCTCATCACGGGTTGCAGGGAAAATAATATTGCTGTCATCCTCCCACATAAACTGCTTGACCGAGCCAATGGAGGTGAGCTGCTTGAGCGCTTTGCTCTGATTGTCAAGCAGGTAAAGGCAACCGGTGTAGTTGTTGTCTTCGACGCTTGCAGTGTGTACAATAAAAGCGCTGTGCTTTCCGTCGGGTGAGATGGAAAGTTCGCTCAAATATTTGTACTGCAAAAAGGTTTCGATGCCCAATTTTTTCATGATTAAAGCTCCGTTTCTTTATATTTTTATGGTATTATTAAAAATAATCAAAATGTAGGGGCGGATTTCCATATCGCCCACCGATGCTTCCTACATAACAGTTTAATTTAAATTTAATAATTAGTCAATAATAGGCATGGCAAAACACTCTGAATAAATATACAAATAAATCCGACTGTTTTAGTCTAATTTTACCAGTGCAACTTCTGTGATGATGCATATAGTCATAAATATTTATCTTTAAAATAAAGATATTATATAGTATAATAAGAAAAATGCAGAAAATTCAGGAGGGCAAATGAGTACAATTCAGATTTTAATTCTTGCCGTCGCCGTGTCGATGGATGCCTTTGCCGTATCTATTTGCAGAGGTGTGCAGAGCAAGGGGAAAGGCCTTGCAAGCTCAATTGAAGCCGGTCTCTACTTTGGTGGATTTCAGGCACTCATGCCCACAATCGGCTATATAATAGGCGAGCAATTCGACCATTTGATTTACATGGTCGATCATTGGGTGGCATTTGCCTTGCTGTCTATGCTCGGAGCGAGAATGCTATGTCAGGCAATAGGCAAAGAGAAAAGTGAAAGCGGTACCGGAGCTATGCTAATACTCGCCTTTGCAACCTCTATAGATGCCCTTGCCGTCGGCTTGTCACTTGCGCTTGTAAAGGCAGATATAATACTTGCGGCGGCAATCATCGGCACAACAACCTTTTGTTTTTCGGCCGTCGGTGTACAAATCGGGGCACGGCTTGGCGATAAATATAAATCAAAAGCCGAAATTGTGGGAGGTGCACTGCTGATTTTTATAGGATTGGGAGTGCTCATAGAGCATCTAATGGCCTGATAACATAAAAATTGTGCCGTTTAATTATCGAATATAAGCAATGCTAAATTTAAGCAAAAAGCACAAAAACACGACGTCTGGCTAAAAATACCGAAAAAGATTATATTTATATTAAATTTCCGTTTGAAAGTCTTTAAAAAATTCATAATTATCACCAAATTAAGCATTTACCCTTGCGATTTGCGTATCGATGTAATATAATAAAGATGCGAAAAAGGAGGCTCTAATGTTTAATATCGGTGACAAATTAATTCATCCAATGCACGGTGCAGGTGTTATAGATTCCATAGTATCCCAGAAGGTGGACGGCGAGACACGTGAGTATTTTGTTGTGCGTATGATTTGCGGTTCAATGGAGATGAAAATTCCGCGCAACGGGTGCGACATTATCGGAGTGCGCCCGGTTTTAAGTGAGGATGAGATAGATGGTTTTTTGAGCGAGTTTGCCAGCATAGAAACCGAGTTCAACCAAAACTGGAACAAGCGATTTAGGGAAAACATGGTTAAGATAAAGAGCGGAGATATTTTTCAGGTAGCAGAGGTTATAAAAAGCCTTGTACAACGCGAGAAAGAACGAAGCTTGTCGACAGGTGAGAGAAAACTGCTGACACAGGCCAAACAAATTGTAATTTCTGAAATTATGATGATAAAAGGGCTTGAATATATGGAAATAGATAGTATAATGACTGGTATGGTAGTGTAATTCCGGTCAATATTAATCACCAAAATCAGCATGAATGTTGTTTGGTAATTTAGGTGCCGTCGGAGTTTGGCTTCGGCGGCTTTTTATAGTCGTTTAACCTGAAAGTTGAGGTGCATTATGTTTTTTGCAAAAAAAACTAAAGAAAGCAGGCCTTTTATTACGGCGATCATAGCGGCTGCAGGTAGCTCGGAGCGTATGGGCGGGCAAAACAAACTGCTCATAGACACAGGTGGCGTTCCCCTTATCGGGCGCACTTTGCTTGCATTTGAGAGGTGTTCTGCCATTGACGAGGTCATAATCGCCGCCCGTGCAGATATGATAGTGGAATATTCAAATATAGCGGTGAAATTCGGTTGTGCAAAGGTCAGTGCGGTTGTCGCAGGTGGGCAGACGCGCCTTGAGAGTGTATACAAAGCGGCACTTCAGGCAGATGCCAGAGCAATGTTTTTGGCGGTTCACGATGGGGCACGGCCTTTTATAAGTCCAAGTGACATTGAAAAACTGTGCCGGGAGGCGCAAAAGCACAACGCCGCCATCGCCGCAACGGTGATAAGCGATACGGTAAAGCGTGCGCCGGGCGGAATTGTCGAGCAAACAATAGACCGCCAAAACCTCTTTGCCGTACAAACACCACAGGTTGCCGACAAGGTTTTACTAATAGCGGCGCTGGGCAAAGCCATTGAACAAAACCTCGACATAACAGATGAGGGCATGGCTCTCGAAAATATAGGGGTAAAACCAAAGCTGGTGACATGCTCAAAGAGGAATATCAAAATCACAACGGCGGAAGATCTTTCGATAATGCCGTTTATGGACGATTAGGAGAAAAATATGCGAGTAGGAATGGGTTATGATGTGCATCGGCTTGTGGAGGGCAGACCCCTCATAATCGGTGGGGTAAATATATCGCATGAGCTGGGACTGCTTGGACACAGCGATGCAGATGTACTGATACATGCAATTATAGATGCCATTTTCGGGGCGGCGGCGGCAGGCGATATTGGCAAGCATTTTCCCGACAGTGACGAGCAATATAAAGGGGCAAGCAGTGTGAAATTGCTTGAAAAAGCCGCCCAGATTGTTAGCGAAATGGGTATGAGTATTTGCAATATTGACAGCACAATAATCGCACAGCGCCCAAAAATGGCTCCGCATATTGACCAAATGAGAAGCATTATTGCGAAAGCGGTCGGTGTGGATATTTCAAAAGTATCGGTCAAAGCAACTACCGAAGAAGGGCTTGGATTTACCGGCACACAGCAAGGGATTTCAGCACAGGCAATCTGCCTTTTGATGGAGCAAAAATCTGCAGGCTTGAAATAGAGCTTGCATTTTTTTAAAGCAAAATGCAATATATACTTGACATTAAGTTGTATATATATTATAATATGCAATGTAAGGAGGGGCTTATGAAAAACAAAAAGATAAAAATAGCACGCATTGAGCGTGACATGAAGCAAGAGGACTTGGCGAAGGCTGTCGGTGTAACAAGGCAAACAATCGGGCTGATTGAAGCGGGAAATTATAACCCCACACTCAACCTCTGCATAGCTATATGCAAAGCGCTCGGCAAAACACTAAACGATTTATTTTGGGAGGAACAAATATGAACAGCAAAAGGATTAAAGACGAGCGGGTAACTTTAGCAAAAAGAAAAATTCAAAGTGACGGATTTTGGCTGGTATGGATTATTTTACTTGCATCAACACTTGTGCAGCAGTGGCTCAAGGCTCCGGTTTCGCAGTATGTCGTGGAAGTGATAATTTGGCTTTCTATGTCGGTGTATGTTTTGATTTTCAATATCGCAAAAGGGCATGACGAGTATCCTTCAAGCGGAAAAAACAGCAACAGGCTGATTATAGTGCAAAGTTTTTTTACCGGGCTTGTCGTGGCAACGATAAACACAGTGCAAAATTATTTTGAGTACGGTGAGAGGATTCAAGAGAGCATTATTTTAAACACAGTTTCGGTCGCCGCTGTCAGCTTTATAAGTGCGAGCTTTGTAGCATTTGCCGTGCTAAAACTGCTTGCTTACTTAAACGCAAAAAGACAGAAAAAAATCAACGATATGCTGGACAACAACGAGTAGGGGTGACGACCCCTCGTCGCTCGGTAAAATGTGCAATAGAACAAAAAAGCAGGACAGCGCATAGAATGAGGTGCAAAGGAGTGTATCTTTTTTATGAGCTGTCTAATTGTTTTTAAATCAATAACACACGGCCAATATGCCGTAAATATTTTGTCGAAAATAGGCATTTCCGCAGAACTAATTCGCTGTCCGCTTGTGCTTGCAAAAAACAGCTGCAGTTATGCCGTGCTTATAAATAAAAATCAGCTGCAAGCCGCTCTTTCTCGGATACAAAAGTTTAACATCACCATAGTATCGGTAAATGTCAAAGACGGTGCCGGAAATTGGCGAGAGATAAAAGTATGATCTATTTTGATAATGCCGCAACCACGCTGAAAAAGCCGAGCGGTGTCGCCCGTGCGATGATAAACGCCCTCGAATACGGCGGAAACAGTGGCAGAGGAGGGCACAAAGCGGCACTCTGGTCGGCAAATGCCGTATACGATTGCCGTGTTGCCCTCGCCGATTTCTTTGGGCTTTCAAATCCCGAACAGGTGGTTTTTTGTTATAACGCCACACATGCTATCAATATGGCTGTCAAAACACAGCTTTACGGGGGCGGACATGTTGTGATAAGCGGATATGAGCACAATTCGGTCGTAAGACCACTTGTCGCAATGGCAGAAAAAGGTGTCAGTTACACGGTGGCACATTCGCCGCTTTTCGATGAGCAAGCGGCATATTCCGCTATAGAAAACGCCCTTCAAAGTGACACAAAATGTGTGGTAATGACACATGTATCAAATGTTTTTGGCTTTATTTTACCTATTGAGGAGGTAAATGAGCTTTGCATGCGGCGAGGGATTGCCCTGATAGTGGATGCTTCTCAATCGGCAGGTGTACTGCCGATTGATATGAGTAGGCTAACTGCCGCACAGTTTATCTGCATGCCGGCGCACAAATCGCTCTACGGGCCACAGGGCTTGGGGGTGCTGCTTTGCCGTGAGACCGAGATAGCTCACACGATAATCGAGGGCGGAACGGGAAGTGTTTCAAGCGAGCTGAGTCAGCCGAGTTTTTTGCCCGATGCTTTAGAGAGCGGCACTCCCAATATTCCGGGCATTTGCGGTCTGCGTGAGGGGCTTAGGTTTATAGAGCGGCACGGCCTGCAGAGCATTTATCGTCATGAACGTCAACTGGTTGAATATGCCGCCCAATTGCTCGGCCAAATCCCGGGAGTGGAGGTGTTTTTGGGCAAGTGTCAAACCGGTGTGCTGTCTGTTGTCAGCAAGGTGCAGGACAGCGAAACGCTGTGCCATGCCCTTGGCAAAGAGGGAATCTGTGCCAGAGGAGGACTGCACTGTAGTCCCATTTCTCACAAAAGCGCAAACACTCTACCTGAGGGCACTGTGCGCCTGAGTTTTTCAATGTTTAACACAAAACAGGAAATTTTACAGTTTTTTAAGACTTTTAACCGTGTAATTGACAAAAAAGTCTATTGAAGATTTGCCTTACTTTTGATATAATGTATTAAATATAGTAAAATGCATAATTTTTGTTGAGGGTAAGGTGGACTATGGAGTTTTTTGACGGTATTATTCAATACGTACAGCTCGGCTCTGTGTGGGATGTCATAGACATCCTCATTGTGGCCGTCTTTGCGTATCAACTTATCCGCTTTGTTCGTGGGACAAGCGCAGAGAAACTGCTAAAGGGAGTGCTCATAATTTTGGTGGCACTTCAGCTTTCCAGCGAAGATGTTTTCAATTTGCGTGTTGTAAACTACACCCTTAACGCGGTAATGACCACCGGTATTTTGGCTGTTGTAATAATCTTCCAACCCGAGCTTCGCAGAATGCTCGAGCAATTTGGCTCGCGCAGTGGAAAGGGCTGGCTTGCCATGATAAAAAGGCGTGCCGAAAATCCGGAGGTGATGCACACCGCCATCAATCAGACGGTGGAGGCGGTCAGCGCAATGTCATGGGGAAAAACCGGAGCGCTGATAATATTTGAGCGAAACGACAATATTGAAGCGGTCAAAAACACCGGCACAATAGTAGATGCAAACGCCAATACACAGCTCATCAAAAACTTGTTTTACAATAAAGCTCCGCTACATGACGGTGCGGTAATAATTTCGGAAGGGCGCATTGCCTCGGCAGGTTGTATTCTGCCTCTGAGCGGAAATTCAAATATCAGCAAGGATCTTGGAACACGGCACAGGGCGGCTCTTGGAATGAGCGAAAACTATGACGCCATAGCGGTGGTAGTTTCGGAGGAAACCGGTGCGATTTCAATGGCAATCGGCGGACTGCTCAAGCGCCACCTTGCGCCCGAAACACTGGAGCGTCTGCTGACAAATGAGCTTATTACGTCTGATGACCAAAAGCCCAAAACACTTGTAGAGCGCATCAGGGAGAAGATAAAATGATGAATTGGTTAAAGAAAAACGATGTTTTTACCAAAGTAATTGCGCTTTTTGCCGCAATTTTGCTTTGGCTTGTCGTCATGGCCGACGAAAATCCCGACTTTACCGTGGTGCACAACGATATCTCGGTTCAGCTTGAGGGTGTCGGGCAACTTTCCGACTCCGATTTAGTCATTGTCAGCGGCGGAAGTCCGACAGTGAACATCACCGTTTCGGGCAAGAGTGACAGAATATTGAGCCTCAGGCCGGAGCATTTTAATGTCACAGCAAGCCTGCTGTCGATAAATGAGCCGGGTGAGCACAGTATAAATTACAATGTCGATATCACGATAGACGGTGTGGCGGTGGTCGGCAAAAGCCCAAATCAGCTGACCATCGAGGTTGACAGGATTTCCTCGGTGTCGGTGCCGGTAATTTTAGACTTAACCGGCGTTCCGGCCGATGGCTTTATTGAAGATGACCGCAATTTTACTCCCGATGCCATCACGGTGGAAGGACCACTTGAAAAGCTCAACCAAATTGCATATGCCCATGTCGTTTATGATATGAGCGGTGCAGAAAAACCATTTACCACAAATCTTTCGGTAGTGCTTAAAGATGAGAACAACGACACGATAGACACCTCAAATCTAAATGTGCAGACCTTGTCGGTAGAACTGACCGTCGATATAGATCAGCAGGCTTCGGTACCGCTTACCGTCACCGTGCTTCAGCATGAGGCGCTGTCGGAGGATGATGTGCAAATAGAGATTTCGCCCGAATATCTTGATATAGTGGGCGATCCCGAAATCGTAGAAACAATAAATCAAATCAATGTCGGTCAAATAAATCTTGAAAAGCTGGTGGAGGATCAGCAGTTCGAGTTTGAAATGCCCCTTATTTTGCCCAACGGAATATCGACCGCCGAAGGTGCGATTGATAGGGTAACGGTCAATCTGACTGCGCCGGGATATGAGCATAGTACATTTGAGCTGAACGAGCTGTCTTTGCCACAAGATCCCAACTTTACCTATCCCGAGCAGAGCTTGCAGGTCAGCCTGTTTGGTGAGAGCGAGGCTATAGAACTGATAACAAGTGCAGATTTTGAAATAGAGCTCAGCTATAGAGCGCAAGACCTTGTGCTTGGAGAGAATACCTTAAACGCAACCATAACGGCAAAAGACGGATCGGTCACCGTGCTCGGAAGATACACGGTAACAGTCAATGTCGAGCAATTGCCCGAAAATGAGAGCGACACGGAGACACAGCCATGAGTTTGGTACTATCGGGGATAAAACTGCCCTTTGAAAGCGATGAGCGTGAGGCAGTGGAGGCCGCGCAAAAACAGCTCAGACTTTCAAAGGACAGCGGAGGTGTGGTGTGCAGACGCTCAATTGACTTGCGAAAGGGGCAACTGTCTGCGGTGTATGCCGTGCAGTTTGACCTTGTCCCGGAGCAACAGCAAAAACTACTGCAAAAGAGCGGAAAACTACAGCTTAGAGAGAGAAAACGCCCGACTATGCCGCAAATAAGCGGACAGCGTACGCTAAACGAGCGACCGATTATTATCGGGCTTGGTCCTGCCGGATTGTTTGCCGCATTAATACTCAGCGAAAACGGATATGCCCCGATAGTGTTTGAGCGTGGTGGCGACATAGACAGCAGGGACAAATCGGTGGAAGACTTCTTTTGCTCGGGAAGCCTTGATGAAAACTCCAATATTCAGTTTGGTGAGGGAGGCGCAGGCGCATATTCGGACGGTAAACTGACAACAAGGATAAATAGTGAGCAATGCGACCTTGTCATAGAACAGCTTGTCCGATTTGGCGCTCCGCCGTCAATAGCGATAGATGCAAAACCGCATATTGGCACCGATTTACTGAAAATTGTAGTCAAAAACATTCGTAAACATATATGCTCGCTCGGTGCTGAGATACATTTTAACACACCGGTTGAGCGAATAATGCACCACGACGGTGTGCTGACGGCGATTGAGGCAGATAAAGCCCAAACCCAATGTGAGGTGGCTGTGCTCGCCATAGGGCACAGTGCACGTGATACCTTCTCACATTTACACGAAAGCGGTGTTGAGCTACAGCAAAAGCCCTTTTCGGTCGGCGTGCGAATAGAGCACAGGCAAAGCGATATTGAAGAAGCCCTTTACGGGCAGTTTTACGGCACACTCGGCCTTCCGAGGGGCGAATACGCCCTGTCGCACAGGGAGGGTGAGCGTGCCTGTTATACATTTTGCATGTGCCCGGGCGGAGTGGTGGTTGCCGCCGCAAGTGAGCAGGGCGGAGTGGTGACAAACGGAATGAGTTATCATGCACGTGACGGGCAAAATGCCAACAGTGCGCTTTGCGTTTCGGTCTCGCCGAGCGATTTGCAAGGTGAACATCCGCTTGCCGGAATTGAGTTTCAGCGCAAAATGGAAAAAGCGGCCTTTGCCTCAGGGGGCGGAAACTTTAGAGCGCCGGCACAGCAGGTAAAAGACTTTTTAGCATCAAAACCCTCGACCGATTTTGGCGAAGTGATGCCAACCTATCCCATAGGCACACATCCGTGCGACCTATCAACCGTGCTCCCCGGGTTTGTCACCGACATGATGAAAAACTCGCTGCCCATTTTGGGCAGAAAGTTAGCCGGATTTGACGCACCACACGCCATTATGACCGGAATAGAGAGCAGAACCTCCTCACCGGTGCGTATTGTGCGTGGACAAGACCTTGAAAGCACAGCGGTTAAAGGGCTGATGCCGTGCGGAGAGGGCGCAGGATATGCAGGCGGAATTGTCAGCGCCGCAGTAGACGGAATAAAAGTGGCGACAGCTATTATGCAACAATACAGGCCAAAGAGCCTTTGAAAATCCTTATAGGAGGGTAAAATGACACAGGTCGGAAGAATAGTTTCGGTAAGCGGTGCAAAAGCGGTGATAGAGGTGCGCAGACGCACAGCGTGCGGTCACGATTGCGCAAGCTGTGGCGGGTGTGCCACACCAAATGAGAGTATAAAGGTTTCGGCCTTCAATGAATGCGGAGCCGAGGTGGGAGATACCGTCACCGTCGAAAGTGCCTCGGGCAAAATACTCGGTTTGGCGGCACTGCTGTACATCATGCCGCTGGCACTGATGTTTTTTGGGTATTTTGCCATGCCGGGAAGCAGTGGAGTAAAAACGGCGATGGCGGTTGCAGGTCTTGTAACAGGAGTCTTTATTTGCTTTTTGTACTCAAGGAGAATGGGCGCAAAAGGAGGAGCTTCGTTTCACATAGTTTCGCTGTGTGAAATGCCGGAGGATTATTTTCCAACCTAAAATTGACAGTTTGTTTGCAATTTGGAAATCTTTATGATAGAATTATACGATTAAAATTATCAAGGGGGAACATATGCTTAAAAGCATGACGGGATACGGCAGAGTTAAAAGTGAGAGCGAACATCGTGATATAGTTGTCGAAATAAAATCGGTCAACCATCGCTATCTCGATTTAACGGTAAAATTGCCGCGCATATATACTTTTTTGGAGGAGCCCCTCAAAAAGCGTGTTTCGGCATCGCTGTCAAGAGGTAAGGCAGACCTTTACATTTCAATTTCGCAAAAAGGCAAAAGCGAGCTGAGCATACGCCCCAATCTGTCGGCAATCGAGGGATATCTCGACGCCGCCAAGCAGATGGAGGAGCAATACGGCATTGCAAACGACCTTTCGGCATCGGTGGTGCTAAGGCTCCCCGATACGGTGGAGATAGCCAAGGAGGATCCTGACGCTGAAATGCTGACCGCAGAGGTCATGGCAGTTTTGGAGCAGGCACTTTCAAGCTATGACCAAATGCGTGCGACCGAGGGCAAGCGGCTTTGCGAAGATATCAGCGAGCGTGCAGAGCTAATCCGCAAGCTTACAGACGATATAAAGAGCCGTTCGCCCAGCAGTGTAGAGGAATATCGCACACGAATCACCGCGAGGATGGAAGAACTGCTTGACGGGAGCGAACTTGCCCGTCAGCGCATATTGTCGGAGGCGGCGCTGTTCGCCGACAAGGTTTCGGTGACAGAGGAGCTTGTTCGCCTTGACAGTCATCTGTTACAGCTTGACACAATGCTAAAATCAAAAACGGCGGTAGGACGTAAACTTGACTTTTTGGCGCAAGAGCTCAATCGAGAGGCCAACACAATCGGCTCTAAGGCAAACGATTTTGAAATAGCTAAAATAGTTATAGATATTAAGGCAGAGATTGAGAAAATAAGAGAGCAAATACAAAATCTCGAATGATTGGGAGGGCAGACAATGAAACTTATAAATATTGGCTTTGGCAACATGGTTTCGGCGAGCAGATTGGTCGCAATAGTCAGCCCGGAATCGGCGCCGATAAGGCGTATTGTCACAAAGGCAAAAGAGGGAAATATGCTTATAGACGCGACCTACGGAAGGCGCAGTCGCTCGGTGCTTATAACCGATTCCGAGCATATTATACTCTCCCCCATTCAGCCCGAGACAATAGCCAACAGGCTCAGCAGTGAGTATGAGGACGATGATGATGAAGACGATGAGTAAAGGCGAACTATTTGTTGTGGCAGGGCCGAGTGGCACCGGCAAGGGCACAATTTTAAAAAGCGTATTTGCCTCGGTCAGTAATCTTTATTATTCAATTTCAGCCACAACCCGTGAATGCAGACCGGGAGAGGTAGACGGTGTCCACTACAATTTCTATGATATTAAGCAGTTTGAAAAACTGATTGACGGCGATTTACTGCTGGAGCATGCAAAATATGTTGACAATTATTACGGTACGCCGATAGCTCCGGTGGAGGAAAAATTAAACAGCGGCCAAGATGTAATACTTGAAATAGACCTTCAAGGTGCACGCAAGGTCAAACAGCGCAAGCCGGATACCGTGATGATTTTTGTCGCACCGCCGTCCATGGAGGTGCTCGAGCAGCGTCTGCACGGCAGGGCGACAGAGGATATTGCAATCATCAAAAAGCGCCTTGAAGCGGCAAAGGTAGAATGTTCGGGCATGGAAGAGTTTGACTATATAGTCATCAACAACGAGCTCGGCATGGCGATAGATGAGGTTTGCTCGATAATCACGGCGCACAGATGTACAAGAAATCGGCGCAACGATTTCATAAGTAACTTTAAATAATATTTTTTTAATTTTGAAAGGCAGGAACAACAATGCTTCACCCCTCAATGAATCAACTACTCGAAAAGGTAAATAATCGCTACTTGCTGGTAAATATTGCGGCAAAACGTGCCCGTGACATCGCACTGCAGGCCGAGATGGACGAGTATAGCCTAACCGAAAAACCGGTCAAAATGGCGCTTAACGACATATACAACGGTAGAATAGCGATTGCCGAACCTCGTGACGAGCAAGACGAGGATTTTGCCCCGGCCGACTTGCAAGAGCTCATGCAAGATGATGAGCAAGAGACCGAGTCGGAAGAGTCCCTTGAGCAAGACTAAAGCCGAAGTATGACAGGCGGTTTTCTTGTTGCCCATGTCGCAGTGGCGGCCGCTGTTTATTCGATAGATAAGCCGTTTGACTACCTTGTGCCGAGTGATAGGGTAGGTGACATGCTAATTGGCAGGCGTGTTATGGTGCCCTTCGGAACGGGCAACAAAAAGACCGAGGGGTTTGTTCTGTCACTAACCACAGAACAGCAAAAACGCCCTCTTAAATATGTGTCGCATGTTTTTACAGACGATGTGGTGCTCTCACAAAGTGAGATTTCACTCGCCGTTTGGATGTGCAGGCGCTATTGTTGCACATTTTTTGAGGCGGCAAACAGTCTGCTTCCGCCGGGTATTTGGAACCGCTCACCCGAGCTTTGGTCACCTTCTGATATCACCCTTGAGCAGGCGCTGTCAGCGGTCGGAAAATCAAAGAAAAAGGCGGAAATTTTAACCCTTTTGCACACCGCCGAAAAACCGATGAGCGAGCCGGAAATATCGGCGGCGCTGTCACTTGATACAGCCTCAACCCATTTAAAAAAATTGAAAAGTGACGGCCTTATAAACTCAAAACAGAGTTTTTCAAAGGGCGCAAGCGCAAAAACGGTCACTGTTTGCTCGCTCGCCATGCCGATTGAACAGGCGAGAAATCAAGCAGGCACAGGCGCGGTCAGGCAAAAACGGCTTGACGTAATAGAATGTGTCGCGCAGGCCGGCACTCTGCCCGAGCGTGAGATAGCATATCTGACCGGTGTGAGCACAGGGGTAATTCGCAGGCTTGGAACAATAGGCATATTGAAAATAGAAAAGGCGGAGGTTTACAGGCGCCCGCCCCTTAAAAAAGGTCTGTCAGCACCGCAAATTGAACTCAACGATGAGCAAAAAACGGCATTTGACGGACTGTGCAAACTGCTCGACGGAAAACCGCACGGCGCACTGCTTTATGGGGTAACAGCCAGCGGTAAAACCTCGGTTTACATTGAAATTATCAAAAAAGTTGTGGCGCAGGGTAAAACGGCAATCATGCTGGTGCCCGAAATTGCGCTGACACCACAGACGGTGGAACTGTTTTATCGCCATTTCGGCGACACGGTGGCAGTGGTACACAGCGCATTGACCCACACACAGAGATATGACGAGTACAGACGCATAAAAAACGGCAAAGCAACAGTCATCATCGGGACGAGGACAGCGGTACTGGCACCGGCCGACAATGTCGGTGTTATCATTCTCGATGAAGAGCATGAGTTCACATACAAATCGGAGACTGCGCCGAGATATCATGCCCGTGACATAGCCAAATACCGTGCCGGAAAATCGGGCGCACTGGTCATTATGGGCTCGGCAACGCCGTCCATAGAATCATTTTATCATGCAAAAAGCGGGCGTTACAGCCTGTTTGAAATTAAAAAACGCTTTGGAGATGCCCCGCTTCCGCAGGCGATATTGTCAAACATGCGTGACAGTCTAAAGCAGGGAGACCCTTCGCCCATAGGCAGTCAACTTTATGAGCAGCTCAAGCTAAACCTTGAAAATCAAGAGCAGAGCATATTGTTCATCAACCGCAGGGGTGCCGCACGCATGGTGACCTGTATAGAGTGCGGTGACACTCCAAAATGCGAAAATTGCAGCGTTTCACTTATTTACCACTCGGCAAGCGGTAGAATGATGTGCCATCACTGCGGATATTCACGCCCTATGAGCGAACTTTGCACACAATGCGGCTCGCACAGCTTAAAGGCGGTTGGCTCCGGGACACAGCGCATTGAAACCGAGCTGTGTGAAGCGTTGCCCGGTATTAGAATATTGCGAATGGACGCCGACACCACGACAGGCAGGGTCAGTCACGAAAAATTGCTTGACGATTTTTCTGCACACAAGGCCGATGTGCTCATAGGCACACAAATGGTGGCAAAAGGGCTCGACTTTCCAAATGTCACCCTCGTCGGTGTGCTCGATGCCGACATCTCGCTCTATTGCGGTGACCACTACTCGCAGGAGCGTACCTTTGCCCTTATCACCCAGGTGGTGGGCAGAGCAGGAAGAAGGCAAAAGCCGGGCAGAGCTATTATACAGACCTTTACGCCTGAGCATCCGGTCATTTCGGCGGCGGCAAATCAGGATTATGACAGCTTTTACAGCTATGAGCTTGAGTCGAGAAGAGCGCTCGGCGCACCGCCATTTTGCGATATATACATGTTTACGCTGAGCGGTGCCGACGAAAATAACACCCTCAGAGCGGCAATGTCGCTGACCGCAATACTGTCAAAGCTGTTCACCTCAAAGTTCAGCGATTTGACAACACAGATTTTAGGTCCGGTGCCCTCGGCACTGGCTAAGATAAATAAAAGATACAGATTTAATGTATCACTGCGCCTTCCACGAGAGAGCGCAAGAGGAAGAGAGCTGATGTCGGCGGCATTGTCTGCCTTCTACAATCTTCCGCACTCGAAAAAAGTTGCCATTTCGGCAGATGTAAATCCCTTTGTATAAGGAGTGAAATAATGGGTATAAGAAATATTGTAAAGCAGGGTGAACCTTGTCTTGAAAAACTGTGCCGTTCGGTAACGGTTTTTGATGGGCGTCTGCACAAACTGCTCGATGAAATGCACGAAACCCTTGACGATGCGCAGGGCGCAGGACTTGCCGCACCGCAGGTCGGTGTGCTCAGACAGGTGGCACTTGTAATGCTTGACGACGAGAGCTATCTCGAGATAATAAATCCGAAAATTATAGACACCGAAGGTGAGCAGGACGGTGTTGAGGGGTGTTTAAGCGTCCCCGGAGTTTTCGGGCTTGTTAAGCGACCGTTTAAGGTGAAGGTGTCTGCGCAGGACAGAAACGGTAAGCATTTTGAGCATGAGGCGGAGGGATTTACCGCTCGTGCCTTCTGCCATGAGATAGACCATCTTTCGGGCAAGTTGTTTACCGAGCTTGTCAGCGAGTATATCGATCCGGAGGAGTATTTCGCAGAGCAAGAGGAGCAAGAGGAGTAATGAGAATAGTTTTCATGGGCACCCCCGATTTTGCGGCAAAATCGCTTGAAGCGCTATATGCCTCAAAACATGAGGTGGTGGCCGTTTTCACCAGAGAGGATAAGCCCAAAAATCGTGGAATGAAGGTGTTTCCGCCTCCTGTGAAGGTGCTCGCACTTGAGCACGGCACTGAGGTTTATCAGCCCAAAACCCTCAAAGACGGGCAAGCACTTGAAACACTCAAACGCCTTGCACCTGACATAGTCGTAGTTGTGGCATATGGCAGAATACTGCCGTCCGAGATTTTAAATGCGCCTCGCTTTGGCTGTATAAACGTACACGGGTCATTGCTTCCAAACTATCGTGGCGCAAGCCCGATAAATGCGGCACTTCTAAACGGCGATGAGGTCAGCGGAATTACTGTTATGCAGATGGACAAAGGGCTTGACACAGGTGATATGCTGCTGAAAGCACAGCTCAAAATCAATGATGAAGATAATTTCGAAAGCCTGCATGACAGACTGGCCACTTTGGGGGCATCGGCGCTGATACAGGCGCTGGAGCGCATTGAATACGGCACGGCAAAGCCTATCCCACAGCCTGAACAGTTTTCATATGCACCGCTTATAAGCTCGCAAGACTGCAAAATCACTTTGTCGGAAAACAGTAAAGAGGACAACTCATATTGCGAAAATGCACAAAGGCTATTTTGCAAAATCAGGGCATATGATCCGATACCGGGCACATATTGTATGCTTGGTGAGGTGAAAATAAAGCTTTTCGGAGCGTCGATGCTTGAAAACACAAGCGTTAATGACGGCGGCAAACTTGTCGGTTGTGACAAAAATGGCCTTGTAATTGCCTGTGCACAAGGTACCGTGCTTGTAAAGCAGGTGCAGGCAGCAGGCGGAAAGCGCATGGCGTCAGCAGACTTTTTCAGGGGTAAACCGTCACTTTTGGGTGAAACTATTATATAAACAAGCAATTTGCAAAAGTAGAAAGGAAAGAAAATGTTTTTTATAGACTATTATTATATTGTATTGGTGCTTCCGGCAGTGGTTTTTGCCATTTGGGCACAGACTCGTGTCAGCGGAACTTTTAAAAAGTATTCACAACAGCGCACAAGCCGTGGAATAACCGGCGCACAGGCCGCACAGGCGGTGCTCAATGAAAACGGAGTGAGCGGAGTGAGGATAGAGCGTGTTTCAGGCAATTTGACCGACCATTTTGACCCCAGGACAAATACAATTCGCCTGTCTGACTCGGTATATGACAGTACCTCGGTCGCCGCTGTCGGGGTTGCGGCACATGAGGCAGGGCATGCCGTACAATATTCCGATGAGTATGGCCCGATAAAATTTCGCACGGCGATAATCCCGGTTACACAAATCGGCTCGACTTTGTCGTGGCCACTGCTTCTGATCGGACTTCTTTTCAATATAGAGGCACTTATGTTTGCAGGCATTGCATTTTTTGCTCTTGCCACACTGTTTCAGCTTGTGACTTTGCCGGTGGAGTTCAACGCATCAAGCCGTGCGATAGCCGCCCTTGACGGAGCGAATATATTGTCGCCTGAGGAATTGCCCGGTGCAAAAAAGACCTTAAGTGCCGCCGCTTTGACATATGTCGCCGCACTCGCCGTTTCGCTGGCACAGCTTTTGCGTTTAGTGCTGATTTTCGGCGGAAGAAGCAGAGACTAAGGTGAACGCTCGACAGCTTGCCCTTGCCGCCATGATTAAATGGCGCAGGGAAGGGGCGTGGCCCGACCTGTATTTGAAAAAAGAGGGGGCAGAGGCCGATCCGAGAGAGGCGGCACTTGCCTCGGCAATCACCTATGGTACGATACAAAATTTATATTGCATAGACCACTGCATACAGAGCTATAGCAGTATGCCACTCAAAAAAATCACACCACAGGTGCTCGATGCCATGCGCATTACAACATGGCAACTGCTTTATTCAAACGAAATTCCGGCACGTGCCGCCG
The DNA here is from genome assembly GCA_964367895.1 of uncultured Oscillospiraceae bacterium. GTDB lineage: Bacteria > Bacillota > Clostridia > Oscillospirales > Butyricicoccaceae > CAYJAS01. Next base: position 23,789 of record CAYJAS010000006.1, read on the forward strand.
TAGATGAAGGGGTAAAGCTCGTCAAAAAGCACGGAAACCCGATGGCAGGTCGATTTGCCAATGCCGTGCTTAGGAAAATCGCACAGCACGGAGCGCCCGATATAGACACCGGTGACCCAGTTTCCGATTTGTCGATAAAATACAGCCACCCCGAGTGGCTTACAAGATATCTTGTAAAGCGGTTGAGAACACAACAGTGCGAGCTTTTGCTCGAGTGCAACAATGCACGACCGGGGGCAAGCGCCCGTGTCAACACCTTAAAGACCACCCGTTCACAGCTTTTAGAGCTTCTGCACCAGCAAGGGGTGCAGGCACAGCCACATGCATTTTTGAGCGATGCCATTGTCTTTGAAAAACTTGGCGGAGCACTCAAAAGCAAGGCTTTTGAACAGGGAATGTTTTACATACAGGACAGCGCATCTCAGCTTGCGGTGCTCGCACTGTCGCCAAAATCCGGAGAATTTGTCATTGATATGTGCGCCGCACCCGGTGGAAAATCTCTGCTTGCCGCACAGCTTATGCGAAACAGCGGGCGTGTGCTCAGCATTGACATTCACCCTCATAAAACAGAGCTGATAGAGCAGGCGGCGATAAAATGTGGTGCCGATATTATAGAAACGGTTGCAACCGATGCTTCTGTGTCTGTTCGTTCACTTTTGCAAACTGCCGATGCAATAATTTGCGATGTGCCCTGCTCGGGCATGGGAGTAATACGAAAAAAACCCGATATAAGATATAAAGAGCAAAGCGCATTTTCAGATTTGCCAAGGCTTCAAGCTGAAATACTGAAGACGGCGGCCGGGTATCTCAAAGTAGGCGCCTCGCTTGTATACTCAACTTGCACTATATTACAAGAGGAAAATGAGCAGGTGGTGGCAGACTTTCTGAAAGAAAACAGCGAGTACAGCTTAGAGCCCTTTTACTTGCCGGAAATAGGCGAGGTAGAAGGTATAATCACCTTGTGGCCACATGTTCACCAAACCGATGGGTTTTTCATAGCAAAGATTAAAAGGTGCCAATAGCGAGTGATTTTGAGCTCGTTTGGGCATAATTGAGGAGAATTATGAGCGAAAAGACCTGTTTAAAGTCAATGACGGCTGAAGAAATGCAGCAGTTTATGGCCGGTATAGGCCAGCCTGCATATAGAGCGAAGCAGATTTTCAAGTGGCTACATCTTGGCGTTACAAGCTTTGAGCAGATGACCGATTTGCCGAAATCGCTTAGAGAAAAACTTTCGGAGCACACCGTTATTTCAGATCTTGAAATGGTCTCAAAGCGGGTGTCAAAGCAGGACGGTACAATTAAATATCTATTCGGATTGAGCGACCAAAATAGCATCGAAACGGTGCTCATGCAATATGAGCACGGCAACAGCCTGTGTATTTCCACACAGGCTGGGTGTAGGATGGGATGTGCCTTTTGTGCCTCCTTTGATCCGCACAAGGCGAGAAATTTGACAGCGGCTGAAATGCTTGACCAAGTGCTGTGCGCTCAGCGTGACAGCGGACGCAAGGTAGGCAGTATAGTTTTGATGGGAACAGGGGAACCGCTTGACAACTTCGACAATGTTATGTTATTTTTATCTTTGGTTTCTGCGCCCGGCGGACTTAATATAGGTATGCGCAACATTTCCCTTTCCACCTGTGGCCTTTTACCCGAGATAGAAAAACTGTCAAAGCTGAAACTACAGCTGACACTTTCGGTGTCACTGCATGCGCCAAATGATGATATAAGGGCAAAGCTTATGCCAATAGCCAAGAAATATCCGCTAAACAGCTTGATGAAAGCTTGCAAACGATATTTTGAGCATACCGGACGGCGTATTTCCTTTGAATACGCCATGATTGATCAGCTAAACGACACCGAACAGTGTGCAAAAGAGTTGAGCGCTTTGCTAAAAGGTTTTAACTGCCATGTCAATCTAATTCCGCTCAATGCGATAGAGGGTGGAGCATTTAAAGGCTCGTCGCCACAAACTATTAGAGCATTTCAAGACAAACTTTTGAAAAATAAGATAAACACAACTGTAAGACGCAGTCTCGGAGGAGATATCGAGGCGGCCTGTGGGCAGCTTAGGCGTATCTCGCAAAAAGATGAGAGGTGAGTACATATGAAAGTATGGTCAATTTCCGATGTCGGAAAAGAACGAGAGACAAATGAGGACAATTTCTTCGCCACTGTTTTGGATGAGCAAAAACAGCAGGGGCTTTTTGTCGTGTGTGACGGTATGGGCGGCGCAAAAGCAGGAGAGGTAGCAAGCCTTATGGCGACAAATTGCTTTAAAGACACCGTTTTAGAGAACGAGGCGGTAAAACACTCACCCGAGCGAATGATTGAAACGGCAAAAAAGGCACTTGAGTATGCTAACGGCGAAATATTAAGTGCCGCCGAAAATCCCGAGTACAGTGGAATGGGAACCACACTTGTGTCACTTATATGCGGAAAAAAAGGCGCTGTTGTCTGCAATGTCGGGGACAGCCGTGCCTATTTAATAGATGATAACGGAATTAATATGATAACCTGTGACCACTCGCTTGTAAATGAGATGGTGAAAAACGGTGATTTGACCGAGGAGCAAGCCTTGCATCATCCGAGCAGACATGTTATCACTCGTGCGCTTGGCGGAGAAAGCAAAATTGTCGGCGATTACTTTGAGCTACAGCCAAAGTCGGGACAGTTTGTTTTGCTGTGTAGTGACGGTTTGACAAATGAAGTCAGCGAGCCGGAGATTTTCTATGAGGTATTTCAGGCAGGTAACCCGGAAAATGCCTGCAAAACGCTGGTGGATCTTGCCAACTCGCGGGGCGGCTCTGACAATATTACAATTGTGCTTGTCGCTTTTTAAGGAGATTATGAATGGATAAATATATCGGACAAATGATAGACAATCGTTACGAGATGCTGGAGGTAATCGGCATCGGAGGCATGGCGATAGTCTACAAAGCCAAATGTCACAGGCTAAACCGTTATGTGGCGATTAAAATACTCAAAGATGAATATGCCGCTGACGAGGAGCTGAGAAAAGGCTTTCATGATGAGGCACATGCTGTTGCCATGCTGTCCCATCCGAATATAGTCTCGGTTTATGATGTTTCCCGCGAAAGCCTTGAATATATCGTAATGGAACTGATAGACGGTATAACCTTAAAGGAATATCTCGGACGTAGGGGAAAACTGTCTTATGAGGAGATAACCTTTTTTGCAATACAAATCGCAAAGGCGCTTGAACACGCGCACAGCAGAGAGATTATCCACCGTGACATAAAACCGCACAATATAATGATTTTGCGTGACGGAACGGTAAAAGTTGCCGATTTTGGCATAGCATATCTCATGTCAAATCAAAAAACCTACAGCAACGGTGAGGCGATAGGCTCTGTGCACTATGTTTCGCCCGAGCAAGCAAAGGGCGGACGCATCGATATGCGTGCCGACCTGTACTCCTTTGGTGTTGTTTTGTATGAGATGCTGACGGGCAGACTGCCTTTTGAAGGTGCAACCCCAATTTCGATTGCGCTACAGCATATCAATTCAACACCACTTCCACCCTCGGATTTTGTTGAGGGAATACCGCAGGCGCTGGAAAATATCACCATGAAGGCGATGGAGCCGACTTTGTCTAAAAGGTATACCTCAGCAACCGAAATGCTCAAAGACCTTGAGGGCTTTAAGGCAGACCCATCTTTTGTGGTGGAGCAAAAGCCGGTGGTAGTACCGCCCGATGCGGGCTCAGAGCACGATACAATTAAAATACCGCCTGTAAAGCCGGACAAAGGTGCGGAAAATCCCGAGAAAAACGGGCAGGGCAGTAGAGTTATACAAAAGGAAAAGGGGGGAAGCGATATGGCAAAAGGCGAAAAACCAAAGAGAGAACGCACAGAATCGGCACTCCCGACCTCGCTTTTGTTCAGTATTTTTGCAGTCGCTCTGTTTTTCATAGGCGCAGCTTATTTTGTGCTTGAAATTGTCAACCCCTTTGGTGACCCGGTCAGCAATAAGGTAGAGGCACCGACTCTGGTAGGGCAATATTATGCCGATGTTGAGCAAAATGCCACAAGCCTTTACAGCGATTTTGTAATTGTTTTGGATGAGCAGGTATATCACGACACCGTGCCGGCAGGACAAATAATAGAGCAAAACCCATATGGCGGAAGAAGTGTGGACATCGGAACCGAGATTTCCGTCGTTGTCAGCAGAGGACCGAGAAAGATAACGCTTGACAATTATGTCGGAGTGGACATTAGACAGGTGGAGGTTGACCTAAACCGTTTGGGGCTGATTCCGATAATTCAAGAGGAACATGACGAGGATGTCGGAGAAAGCCTTGTCATCAGCACCACACCGGCGGCAAATGCCGAGTTGAGCGCCGGAGATACGGTAACCTTGCTTGTGTCATTGGGCAGAGAGCTTGAAATTGTAGAGGTACCCAATTTGGTGGGCAAGACCGAGGCAGATGCAATAGAGGCGCTAAACAGTGCAGGACTTGAAGCCGGTGAAATAAGCTATGTAGAGAGTGAGCTGGAGCCGGGAACGGTTATTTTCCAAGTGATCCCTGCAGACAGCGAAGTTGAGGAGGAGACCACGGTAGACTTCCATGTCAGCAAGCTGTCCGACCAGCCTATAAATCCGGACGATCCGACCGTGCCCGGTGAGCCTATTAATCCGGGCGATGGAACGGGCGGAACTGATGTGCCCCAAGGCACGGGCACCAGCTATGACCCATATCCCGATGCAGAAAACAAGCGCTGGGTCAAGTTTTTGATCACGCTGGCAGACAGTGAAGCAGCGATAAGTGTCACAGTGCATGTAAACGGAAATCTGCAGTATCAAGGCACACATTATACGGCAGAGGGGCAAACAAGTGTCACTTTGACCGGATATACCGGCTATAACACGATAATTGTACGACAGGATGGCGTAGAAACCTTCCATGAATCGCTCAACTTCGAATAATGGATAAAGCTCAAGGAATTGTCCTGTCTGGTGTCGGCGGACTTTATCGGGTGCTGTGCCAAGACCAGACCTATGAATGCAAGGCAGGCGGACGTCTCAGACTTGAGGAGGAGGGGCTTGCGGTCGGCGATGCTGTCACAATAGAACTCGACAACCAAAACAGCGGATTTATTGTGGCGAGGCAGCCCCGTAAGAATGCCCTTATCAGGCCGGCGATAGCAAATATCGACAAGCTTTTCATAATGGCATCTGAGGCGCCTCCCATAACCGACTTATATTTAATAGATAAAATGCTGGTGCTTTGCGAGCACAAGGGCATCACCCCGATTTTATTGCTCAGCAAGTCGGATATCTGCGAAAATGAACGGCTTGAAAGCACCTATCGTGCGACCGGGTATGAGGTGATAAAGGTAAGTGCGGTGACCGATGAGGGCATTGATTTAGTGCGAAAACAGCTTGTAGGTAGCATTTCTGCCTTCACCGGCAACTCGGCGATCGGCAAATCGAGCGTGTTAAACCGTATTGACGAGCAATTTGCCCTGAAAATCGGCGGGATGAGTCGCAAAATAGAGCGTGGGAAGCATACGACTCGATCGGTGGAACTGCTTAAGGTGCAAGGCGGCGGATTGGTCGCCGACACACCGGGCTTTTCAAGCTTTGAAATCACACGCATGGCTTATATTCCAAAAGATCAGCTAAGTGAGTGTTTTCCCGAAATAAGACAACTTGTGGGGCAGTGCAGATTTACCGATTGCGCCCACATCAAAGAGCCGGGTTGTGCAGTATTGTCGGCGGTAACGGAGGGGCAAATTGCATCGAGTAGGCACGAAAGTTATAAAAAACTGTATTCCGAGCTGGCTGAAATTAAAGCTTGGCAGGTACAAAATTAATATTAAAAGGGTGAACGCTGTGTTCACCCTTTTAATATTACAATAAGATACTTTTTTCGTGCAAATTCGCAAGTTATGTGTGAAAAAAAGGTTACATTATTCATCGGCGATTGTATAATTTATCTTTGCATTTGAGTAAAATAATCATTAGAAATGCACAAAAAGAGCAATGCGACATTGTAGTTTGTGTACAAAAAGCAAACTGATTTAGTTAATTATGAAAATTTTAGATTGACTTTTTGTAACTTTAGGCTTATAATGGGTAACGTTATTATGCACGAGAAAATCGTGCAAGAATCCGAGTTTTACTCGGAAATCTACAAAGAGGTGAAAGAGAAATGAAGAAAAACCTACGCATTTGGAGCCTGCTCCTTGCAGTACTTATGGTAGCTGCAATGTTCGCAGGATGCGCTCCGTCAGAAGAAGGCGGCGATGAAGGCGGAGATACTCCGGCTACCGGCGGCGACGTTAAATCCGGCCCCGCTATTGATCGCGACACAGTCGTTATCGCTACTGCGGACGAAACCCCCTCGCTCGGAACAGCTTCACACAACGCTGTTGCCGGCGACTATCTCAACAAGCTCACTCATAACGGCCTGTTCCGTTTGGACAAAGAGCTCAACCCGACACCTGACCTGGTAGACACCTACAGCTATGATGAGGCTACAAGCGTTTGGACCTTTACCCTGAAAGACGGCATTAAGTTCCATGACGGTTCAGATCTGACTTCTGAAGACGTTATCGCTACCCTCAACTGGGCAAAAGGCATGTCTGACATTGCTACTTACACAAAAGCTTATGACAACCTAACAGAAGTTGACGAGCTGACCTTCACTCTAACAACAGACGGTCCCTCTGCAAGCCTTCTGTATGACCTGTCACACCACGGTACTTACATCAACCCCAAAGAGCTGATCGATCAAGGTGGCACAGTCGTTTCTGATGAGCCCATCGGCGCAGGCCCCTACAAAATCGTAGAGTGGACCCGCGGCACAAAGATCACTCTGACCGCTCATGAAGATTATTTTGATACAGACCGTGCACCGGCTATCAAAAACATCGAATGGCGTATAATTCCTGAGGCAAGTGCTCGTACAATCTCGATGCAAGCAGGCGAGATCGACTACATCATCGAGCTTGACTCAACAGCAGTTACCACTTTGGAAGAAGACGCAAACCTTGAAGTTATTCAACAACCTTCGGTTTCGCACAACTGGCTGACCATCAACAACGAAGTTGCTCCGTTTGACGATGTAAATGTTCGCCGTGCAATCAACCACGCTATCAACCGTGCTGACGTTATCACCGTTGCTCTTAACGGCTTCGGCGTACCGGCGACTGCACAAACCCCCGAAGGAATGCTGGGATGGACTCCCGAGAACTTCGGTGGCGAATATGACCTTGAGAAAGCTCAAGAGTACATGGACGCTTGGGGCGGAGATCCCTCGACTATCGAGCTTGAGATAATCTGCTCGAACGAGACAAAAGTCCGTGCATCGAGTGTTGTTATCGAAAACCTCAAGGCTATCGGCATCAATGCTGAGATCGTTAACATGGACCTTGCAACCTATCTGACCGTTACTGCTGAAGGCGACTTCACAGGCTTCATCGGTGGATATACCTCCAACGAGATGATGTCCTTCCTGAATGGTGTTTTCCACTCGGCAAGCATCAACTCCTCCAACAAGACTCGTACAGCTAACGCTGAGCTTGACGCTCTGATCGATGAAGCTCGTGTAACAGTTGACCAGGATGCTCGTGAGCAAGTCCTTATGGGCGCTACCAAGATCCTCAACGACGGCGCTTATCAAATGCCCCTCTATCAAGACACAACTCTGAGCGCACACAAAGTAAACCTGCAGAATACCGGCATCACACCGGGCGGCACCTTCTTTGTACAAGAGTGGACTTGGGCTGAATAAGTCTTAGTTTAGCGCACTTAAACAACTAAAAAGCTCTCCCATCTCCATATGGGGATGGGAGAGTTGTACTAAATAGCCTATTTAACTGATAAAGCAAATCTATAATACTTGGGAAAAATGCCTTTGCGAGCATAATTGAACCTTGCCGTTATTGTGCTTTAAGGCGTTTTTTTCAAGATTATGAAAAAAACTCTGTAATCATGGAGGAAGTATGTGGAAGTATATTCTTAAAAGGGTACTTGCGGTTATACCGGTTATAATCGGTGTTACCCTCATAGTATACCTGATATTCAGCGTAGCACCGGGTGACCCGGTTCGTGTTGTTTTGGGTGAGGGAGAGGTTTCGCCCGAAGCATATGAGGAAATGAAAGAGGAACTCGGCCTAAATGACCCTGTAATTGTGCAGTGGGCCAAATATGTCCTTGGCGTTGTTCAGGGCGATTTTGGAATGTCCTATAAGACAAAGACCGATGTTTCAACCGAGCTTGTAGCTCGTATCCCGACTACACTGATACTTTCGGTGTCGGCTATTGCCTTTGCCGTTATTTTGTCAATTCCGCTCGGAATTATCGCAGCTGTCAAACAGAACACCCTTGTTGACGGTGTCAGTATGTTTATTGCTTTGATAGGTGTTTCCATGCCGGTCTTCTGGCTGGGACTGCTAATGCAGCAACTTTTTGCCCGTGACCTTGGGTGGTTCCCGGCAACCGGTGCAGATACATGGCGTCACTTTGTAATGCCCAGTATCGCACTCGGATTTTTGAGCATGGCGTCAATTGCCCGTATAACCCGTTCGTCAATGCTTGAGGTTATCAGACAGGACTACATAAGAACAGCACGCAGTAAAGGTGTTGCCTACAGCGTCGTTATTCGCAGGCATGCA
>CAYJAS010000006.1:32446-32900 GCA_964367895.1 uncultured Oscillospiraceae bacterium
ACTGCGCAACGCTCTAATCCCGACAGTTACCGTCGCAGGTCTGCAGGTGGGTGCGTTGCTGTCCGGCTCGGTTTTGACCGAATCGGTTTTTGCACTTCCCGGTATAGGCAGATACATGGTTCTGTCAATTCAAGGACTTGACTACCCGTCGGTTTTGGGATGTATTTTGCTGTTCACCGTCTCCTTCTCGGTAGTCAACCTTCTTGTTGACCTACTGTATGCCTTTATTGATCCGCGCATTAAAGCGCAATATTCGTAATGGGAGGTAATGAAAATGAGTAATAACGAAAAAAACACCGCCCAGGGCGTAAATGTAGCCGAGATAAAGAAGCAATATAAGAAAAAAAGCCAGCTTGCCGATATTTTTCACAGACTAAAAAGAAACAAAACCGCTATGCTCGGTTTTATAGTATTTGCTTTGATTGTAATTGTAACCATCGGAGCGCAGTTTTAT
>CAYJAS010000007.1:0-10853 GCA_964367895.1 uncultured Oscillospiraceae bacterium
GTTCCACTTCAATATGGTGGTCGACATTAAGTTTGGACAATAGACATACCGTCTCGACATGGCTTGTGCGAGGGAACATATCAAACGCCCGGGCATCTGTCAAGCTATAGCCCTCTTGCGCAAAATGCTTGCAATCCCGTGCCAGCGAGGCCGGGTCGCACGAAACATATACAATGCGCTTGGGCGACATGCGCAGTACCGCCTCCCGTGCCGCTTCGTCCATGCCCTTGCGTGGAGGGTCTACCACAACGACTTCGGGTGAAAACCCTTGTTTTTCCATCCGCTGTGCCGCTTGTCCCGCATCTGCACAGATAAACTCGGCATTTATAATACCGTTTTTCTTTGCATTTTCTGCGGCATCCTCTATAGCCTGCGGCACTATCTCTGCGCCGACAATTCGTGCGCACTTAGGAGCAAGGAACAATGTAATCGTTCCGACACCGCAATACAGTTCTAAAACCTCATGCTCGGGCTTGAGCTGAGCCGCACTTGCCACGGCACGATATAATTCTTCGGTCTGCTGATGATTTACCTGATAAAAACTGAGTGGCGAAAGTTCAAACCGATTTCCAAGCAAACTGTCACCTAATCTACCTTTGCCCCACAATGTGAATACCCTGTCGCCAAGCACTCTGTTATCCCTGTTTTTATTGACATTGAGCACAATTCCACAAAGCTCGGGACATGCCTGCTTTGCGTGCTCTATAAGGCTTTCCGCATCGGGCAGACTGTCACCGTTCGCCACTATGGTGAGCAGTATTCCGTCCTCTCCCTCACGGGTATAAACAGTGCGCAAAAGGCCTTTACCACTTGCCTCATTGTATATTGAAACGCCACTGCTTTTTGCCCAAAGGCATACCGCCTGCGCAAGGGCGAAGGCACGCTCAGTGGACAGCAAGCACAAATCGGGCGAGATAATATCATGGCTTCTTCTTCGGTACATGCCAAAGCTGTAGTCACTCTTCATCGGATATTGTGCCTTGTTTCTATAATGCTCAATTTTTGGCGATGGGACGATACTCGGATCGGGCACATCAAATCCGCCGATACGACGCAATGCATCGCCTACTCGACGTGATTTCATGTTTAGTTCCTCACTGTACTGCATATGCCTAAAATCGCACCCGCCGCAAAGGGGGAAAGCAGCACAGTCGCTGTCAATTCTCATTTCGGAGGGTTTCACAATATCTTGCACGATGCCAAAAGCGTGACTTTTGAGCACCTTGACAATCTTGATATCACACAGGTCTCCGCAAACGGTGTGTGGCACAAAAACCACCATACCGTCTATTTTCGCAATACCTGCGCCCTCTGCCGAATATGCCGTTATCTGCGCTCGATGCACAGAGTTTTTAGTCATTTTCTCGCTCACGGTAGCCATTTCGCATCAAAAATATCGGTCATATCCTCATATGCTATTTCAAACTCCTGCTCGCCTAAAGCGTGCGGTGCAATTTCCGAGGGGTTAAAATACAACACAAGGGCACTTTCCGTCAGATAAAAATACTGTGGCTGAAATGCATTTATCAGCTGCTCGGCGGTGTTGACAAAGAAAACATCGGTGCCACCAAGTTGCTCTGTTCTCTGCTCTATTTGAAGCTCAAGCTGCTCGGCCAAAAATGCCAAATACTGCTCACCGGGCACTGTAAAAAGATCTTCAAGTGTCAGCACTGTTTCATTTTCAAGCACAAAGTTCTCGGTCAAAAGAATTGTTGACGGATAGGGTCCGCCCTGACTCTCGTACAGCACACGCTTTATTGACAGCAGTGACGGAGTATTGAGCATGACTTCAAACTCGCTTTGATACTCAAAGGGGAAGAAGTCATCGCCCATCATCTCGGCATCCTCCAGGTTAATTCTCGCCTGCTCTGTGCCAAGTGAAACGACATAGCTCATGTCAGAAATCCAGTCGCTGTAATAGCTGTTTATACCCTCATATCCATCGACAGTAGGCACGGTGAAATCGCTTTCCACCAGCAATTGACCGTCCTCGGCCTCAATGCTCTCAATCACCTGTTTGGTTATAACTCGTGCAAGCTCAGGTTCCGGTTCCGGCTCAGGCTCCGGTTCGGGCTCCGGTTCGGGTTCAGGCTCGGGTTCAGGCTCGGGCTCAACTATCGGCGGTGTCGGCTCTATCGGCTGTTCCTGCTCGCTGCAAGCCACTGTAAATATCATCGCTATGCAAATCATCAAAATCAGCACTGCCGATTTAAAACGGGCGGATATAGAATCCGCCCCTACATTAAACTTAACCATTTTAATTTCCTTTTCCCTTCTGCTCAACCGAGGTTCTGTTGAAATTCTCGATAAACTCGCCCTGCGGCGTCTTGTCACACAGTTTCATCGCCAAAAGTGCACCTCCCAAAAGCGGAGTGCCAAGCGGCCTTATCAGCTCCACTGTTCCATCAAGGGCGCGCTCCAAATAGGGCAATATTCCCGGGCTACGCTCCAGCAGTCCGCCCGAGGTTACAACCGCTCTCGGCCCGCCGTGCATAATAGCCAAATCGGTAGCAAGGCCGGCAAGATAGCGTGCGTTTCTTTCCAAGATTTCATTTGCGACAACATCCCCCTCAAGCGCCGCTTCAAACACCAAAGGAGCATGGGTTGCAACAGCAATTTCATCTCTGTAAAGGGCGCCTGTGAAATGTTCTATCGACATTCCGACTGCATTTGAGTATTTTTCCTCGAGACTTGTCCGCCCTCCTCTGCCCTCATGGGCGAGCAGACAAGCGACAAGTCCATCACGGCCGATATGCCAACCACTTCCGCCACGGTCGAGCAGATATCCGTTTCCGGCCATCTTATATATTTCTCCTTCATGGGATATAAAGCCGGCTACGCCGGTGCCGGCCATAAGTACCGCTCCGTCACCTATTGCGCCGCCCGAGGCAAGCGCCGTTATACCGTCGGTTTCCATTTTGACCTTTGCGTTCGGGAAATATTGTGAAGTTACCTGCTCATAATAAGAGGCAAATCCGGACGAAGCTATGCCTGAAATCCCGCCGAAAACGGCTGCTATTTCTTGATCAATCACCTCTATCGACACCGGATGCAGCAGTGTCCGCAAAGTGCTGATCGCTCGTTCAACCCCCGAAAAATTGGGGTTTAGCGCTCCGCCTTTTGCAAAATGTACTGTGTTGCCCTCTTCATTAAAAACCGCAAGTCTGCTTCCCTTGCCGCCTCCGTCAATTGCAATGTAAAGCATTTATTTCACCGCCTTTATTTTATCTACCGCCGAACGAATATCGCCATCGCAATCGTCAAGTGCCTCAAGCGCATGTTGCTCGTCCGCCTGTGTAAGTTGCCCGATTATGCGTGCCGCACGGTCACGCAGTTTTTTATTTGTCGGTCTCATGTTAACCATAAGATTTTCGTAAACCTTGCCGGTGCGTATCATTGCCCCTGTGGAAATCATATTTAGCACAAGCTTTTGTGCCGTTCCCGCTTTCATGCGTGTTGAGCCTGTGACAGCCTCTGCGCCTACAACAACGGCGATCTCAATATCGGCACAGTTTGCCAGCGGAGATCCCGGATTGCAAGTCAGCGCAACCGTTGTTGCATTTTGCTCTTTTGATGTCTGCAAGGCGCTTATGACATAAGCCGCACCCCCTGCCGCCGATATTCCCACGACTACATCGTTTTCGCAAATTTGCAGTGCTTGAAGGTCAAGCGCACCTTGTGCGGCGTCGTCCTCGGCACCCTCGGCCGCATGGCGAAGTGCGTAATCGCCACCGGCAATTACCCCAACCACCAAGTCAGGCGACACGCCATAGGTCGGCGGACACTCTGAAGCGTCAAGCACACCGAGCCGTCCCGAGGTGCCTGCTCCTACATAAATCAGCCGTCCACCATTTTCAAAGGCATGTGCCGCCGCCTCTACCGCTTTTGCGATATGCTCAATCTGTCCCTGAACAGCGAGAGGCACGCTGATGTCCTCCTCATTTATGGCACGGAGCATATCTATAGTGCTCATGCTGTCGATATGCATTGTCTTTTGATTTCTCAGCTCGGTTGTCAATTTATCGTATTTCATACTCCACTCCCTATAAACTCACGTACCAGTGAGTTTTCCGGCACCAGCGACAGGTCAACCGACGGCATCTGGGTTAGCATGGGCACCATGTCGGAGACATGCATATCCTCTAAAAATACCGGGTCAACCTCTGCAAGCCCCTGTAAAACAGCGTCCCTGTATAAAGGCAGCTCATAAGAGCAAAAGGTGTCGAGCGAGATGTCAGCATGGTGCTTGACCGGCAATATGTAAAGTCGCTCTCCCCTTGAAACGCTTCTCAAGCGAGCCACCGTGTCGCTAAAACTCTGTCCTCTGCCCCGTCTGTCACGGATAAGTCTGCGCATTAATCGTATTCTTGAAGGGTGCAGTACATATCCTGCGCTGTCGGTCACCCTTGTTCGCACGCTGACGTAAATACCTGTGGAAATGCTGTGCACCTCACCAACTACTTCGGGGTTGAGGGCGTGTATCCCCTCCATAATTACCATCTCGCCCGCTTTGCGGTGAAAGGGTATTACCTGCTCACTGCGCCGTTGATTTGCAAAGTCAAAAATGGGCATACTCACAGGGTGCCCCTGCGCAATTAACTGGAGGTGTTCTCTGAGCAGCTTCATATCAATGATGAGTGGCGACTCAAAGTCGATTTCACCCTCCTCGTCGTGGGGCATTACTCCGTCTGCCCTTCGGTAATAATAATTGTCCATCGAAAGGGTGTGTGTCGGATGCCCATGCTCATTCATGTATGCCTCAAGCCGCTCTGCCGTCGTCGTCTTGCCACTGCCCGAGGGGCCTGAAAGCAGAACAATCGGATGTGCATCTCCACGCTCGATTACAAGCTTTGCCGACTGCTCTATCATCTCTTGATATTGCGCTTCCCAATCATCGACAAATTTCTTTTGATTTTTTGCTTCATAGTCCATCTGTTCTATCGAAAAATATTGCATACTTAATTCTCCCTTCGGTAAAATCAGTTAATTCGGTAGCTGGGTGTTTGTTATGCTGACATCCAATCTGTTAAACGGAATTGAAATGCCTGCATTGTCAAGTGCCACCTTTATCTCCTCAAGCAGAGCGCATTTCACTTCGATAATATCGGCTGTACTTACCCAAACTCTGACCATTATATCGACCGAGGAGGAGTTTAAGTTCCACACTCTTACATATGGCTCACCGTCTATTCGGCTATCACTTTGTGCGGTGGTGATTATAACCTGCTTTGCCGCTTTCAAATCGCTGTCATAGGCTACCGGTATGATAAGCTCTACCCTGCGCTCCTGCTCTGCCGAGTAGTTCACAATCTGCCCCGAGGAAAGCGCCCCGTTCGGAATGTATATTCTTTTGTTGTCTATGGTATTCAAAATTGTATGTATCAAGCCGACACGAACCAGCGTACCCTCTGCCCCGTTTGCCGAAATATAGTCCCCCTCCGAAAAGGGTTTTGTAAACAGCAAAATCACGCCGGAAGCTATGTTTGAAAGGCTGTTTTGCATTGCGAGTGAGATTGCTAATGAACCTGCACCGAGAACGGCAACCAGCGAAGTTGTCGGTATTCCTAACTGGGTCAGCGCCATAATGATCAATAAAAACAACAATAATGCCTTAATTGTATTTGCTATGAGGTATACAATACTGTTGTCGATTTTCTGATTTTTGTCGAGCATTTTGACAATCAGTTTTGTAAGGCGCTTTATGGCTATCCAGCCTACTACGCATATCAAAATTGTCAATACGGCGTTTACCAAAGTGTCAGCTGTAAATGTTTTGAGCATTTGGAGCAATTCGTCCATTTTCGCAAGTTCTCCTCTCGTTTACGCGGCAGTGCGGAGCGGATAATTATTGCTCACACGCTGTATCGCTAATTGCACGAATACATTATAGCATAGTTATACAAACTATGGCAACAAAAAGTCAATAATTGTTAATATAAGCTTGTTAATTTTCTCATTGACGAATTAATATCAATATGATAGTATTAGGCGACGGAATTTTAAACAACACTTATGCATGTTAAAATGCACTGTGCTACGGGGGGATAATTTGGATTTTCTTACAATGTGTCTTATCGTTTGCCCGCTAATTTTTATCGGCTGTTTTGTCGATTCTATAGCAGGTGGCGGTGGGATAATAACTCTGCCTGCCTATTTAATGGTCGGCCTGCCGGTGCACCTTGCCGCCGGCACAAATAAGGTGGTGGCCAGCTGTGGCTCGGTGACCGCCTCAATCAAGTTTTTCAGGGGCAAAAGTGTTTTACTGTCGGTTGCGGCATTTGCCGCCGGCGGTTCACTGCTCGGCGGTGCTCTTGGTAGCAGATTGGCCCTTTTCGTATCTGAAAATGTGCTCAGCACAATAATTTTGGTGTCACTGCCTGCCGTTGCGGTATTTCTCATGGTCAAGCGTGACTTTGGCAAGGACCCAAAAAAGCGTGACCTTCCCTTTTGGGCTACCGCTGTGCTGTCTTCAATTATCGGCCTTATAATGGGTATGTATGACGGGCTTGTCGGTCCGGGCACCGGAACATTTTTGATCATCGCCTTTACCGGACTTTTGGGGCTTGACCTTCTTACCTCCTCCGGTTGTGCCCGTGTTGCCAATATGGCATCTAATATAGCGGCGATGACCGTTTTTATCTTAAATGACAGCGTATACTGGCCGATAGTAATACCGGCGGCGCTGTGCTCAATTGCCGGAGGGTATTTCGGCGTTAAATACGCCCTTAAGGGTGGCAGTAAAAATGTTCGCAAGGTGATGTTTGTCGTGCTGGCACTGCTGTTCATTAACATGGGCTACGACTTTTTAGTCTCATAGAAAGGAAGCACCCTATGCAGTATCGCAGGTTAAAGCAATGCGGCCCCGAGCTTTCTTTGCTCGGCTTTGGCTGTATGCGATTCCCTACAAAAAGTGGCGTTGTTGACAAGCAACGTGCTTTTGAACTGCTCGATTATGCGCTAAAGCGCGGTGTAAACTATTTTGACACCGCGTATATTTACCACGGCGGAAAAAGCGAGTCCATTGTCGGTGAGTTTGCAAAAACTTATAATGTGCGTGATAAAATGTACATAGCCGACAAACTCCCTTGCTATTTTGTAAAAAAGCCCGAGCAAATTGAGCGATTTTTCATCACCCAACTTGAACGGCTTGACACTCACTATATTGACTATTATCTTATGCACACCCTTTTTAGCTACGCCGATTGGCAAAAGCTTAAAGATTTTGGTATAGAGGACTTTGTTGAGCGAAAAAAGCAGACCGGTGAAATCAGAAATATAGGTTTTTCTTTCCACGGTAGACCCGAGGAGTTTATTAAAATCCTCGAGGATTATCCGTGGGATTTTTGTCAAATTCAATATAATTACCTTGATGAGCACTATCAAGCCGGTCTTGCCGGATTAAAACGTGCACACGAACTGTCCATCGGCGTTATCATTATGGAGCCACTGCGTGGCGGTGCGCTGGCAAACAAAGTGCCTCCCCCTGCGGCAAAGATTTTTGCCTCCTATCCGGAAAAACGCTCTCACGCCTTTTGGGCGATGCGCTTTGTCATGAATAGGCCTGAGGTTTCGGTCGTACTGAGCGGCATGAATGAACTTTCCCAGATTGATGACAATATTGCCGCCGCAATGGCTACCCAGCCCAATAGTATGAGCAATTATGAGCTTACCGTCATTTCTGAGGTTAAACGAATTTTCTCCCGCCTTTTGAAAATACCGTGTACCGCTTGCAATTATTGTATGCCCTGCCCGTTTGGCGTCGATATCCCGGGCACTTTTAGCGAGTATAATTTAAAATATTTGTTTGGCAGCAGTCTAATGACCCGCTTTCAATATGCCGCACGCTGTGTCGGTGCACTTCCCGGGGATGCCTCCGGTGCCAATCTGTGCACCAAATGCGGCAAGTGCACAAGCCACTGCCCCCAAGCTATAGATATTCCTCACCGACTTGCAATGGCACATGATGAGCTGTCAAACCCTCTGCTGACCGTTGCCGCCCGTGCGGCAAAGCTGTTTATCAAAAACAAGCCGAAAAAAGATGGAAAATAACAAAATCCCGTTCGGAGGAAATTCCGAACGGGATTATAAATATAAACTTAACTTTTGTTTTTCTTTTGATTGCCGGTCAAAAAGATTGAAATCATCTTGGCGGCATAGACCAAACTATTGATGTCTTTTTCGCCCCAAACTCTGGTGTTTGTGCAGTCATCGAGCCCAAGGAACATCTTCACATAGCCTTTTTCATAAGTTTGAGCATGTAAAAACGACTTAATTCCCTGATCAGCCATGAGGTCATAGGCTCCTTCTGAGTCGAGAACGGTTAAATCGTTGCTGTAAAGCACACCGTCACCGTCAGAATCCTCAAAGAAATCGGACAATATTTCAGCAGTCAAACCCTTTAGATTGTCAATCTCCGGCTTTATTCCGTCTTTGCACCACTCATATGTGTTATCATATGTTTTGCCACCGTCAAAGGTTTCAAACAAATAACATCTGTCTGAGTTCGTCCTGCTTCCGATAAATGCCATAATTGCGTCTATGGTCATCTGGGTATCGGTGCTGGCATTTATCATATTAAATATGGT
Organism: uncultured Oscillospiraceae bacterium; assembly: GCA_964367895.1. Lineage (GTDB taxonomy): Bacteria > Bacillota > Clostridia > Oscillospirales > Butyricicoccaceae > CAYJAS01. The sequence continues at coordinate 8,586 of CAYJAS010000007.1, forward strand.
CGAAACAAGCACCGTGTCAAAATATGAGTTTGCAATACGTGTTGCATTGTCAAGCATGGTGCGATTTTTCATGGTACCGTCCACAAGATCGTGCGTATAGAAGGTATACCTGTCTTTGCCGGCAAGCTTTGACTGGAACAGTGCCTTATCTGCCGCCTTGTAAAGATCTTCAAAATTATCGCCGTCTTTATTATAAAGTGCAATTCCGATACTGCCCGACACCTTATATTCACCGTGTTCGCCCGAATATGTGTTTTTAAAGGCTCTCGCTATGCCTTTTGCGCGAGCTTCAATAATTTTAAGATCTCGCATGTTTTTGACAAAAACGATAAACTCATCTCCGCCTATTCTGCCGATTATATCGACCGTTCTAAACTGGGCGTGGAGGTCTGCGGCAATTCCGCTGAGCACCATGTCACCGTAATGATGACCGAGATTGTCGTTAACTGCCTTGAAATTGTCAATATCGATGATAAACATGACATGTGACCCATCTCTTGAAGTAGCTATCGCCTCTTTTATCAAGTTTTCCGCCGTCACCTTATTATAGCAATTTGTAAGTTGGTCTGTCTGCGACAACTGGAAAAGTGATTTTTGCTCATTTATATCAATTGCCTTGCCGATAGTATAAAGCGGCTGTCCGTTCTTGTCTACCGTAACATTATAGGTAAGTTTATAAAAACGCTCTGTACCGTCAAGCATGTTAAAGCGCACTTCGAGCGGCTCGACAATTCCGGATTTCATGTTCTCGCAAAACAACATAAAATTGGGTAAATCCTCTTTATTTACCGCTCCGGCCTTGATAAATGCGTTCGGAAACAGTTGCGGTTCATCCAAAAGACCGAGTTTTTCAAAGCCCTTACCGTAAAATTGCATCATAGAGCTTGCGATATCATAGCTGAAGAACCACTCATCGCTCAATTCGGAAATAGCTTTAAAAAGAGTCTTATCTGAAATAAAACTCTTGAAAAAACTGTCTGCCGGGTCTTGCTCACTGTTGCTGGCAAGCTGAGGGCGAAGATCACGGGTAAAAGCGGCAATCATCGGTTGCCCATGCTCATCCTCTATATTTAATTGTCTAAGCACCATCTCTGTGGGAATTTCCTCACCGTTGATGTCGCAGTGCATCCAGAAAAAGCGTTGGTAACCGGTTTTTTGTGCCGCCTTTGAGTATGCCATGGCGGCAATTCTGCTATCTCTGCCGTCCGGCTGGTAGGCAGGTGACAGAAGATGATAGTTTTCCAAATACTCTTTTTCGCTGGGCATATCAAACATCAAAAGGGTTTGGCGATTGCACATCACATGCTCTGAATGGCTGTCCCAAACATGAATGCTCAGCGGTGTGGCGTCCAGCACCAAGCGCAGCTGAGTAAAATTACTTTGCATAAAGCAGCTCCTCTTTATCATAATAACTTGCTTTAGGGCTGTTGCGATAATTATTACTCTATTATACTATACAATTGTTTCAAATAAAAGAAAAAGTTTTGTCGAATTTACATTTTTTTGTAATTTTCACACGGTGCAAATAAAACTGAAACTTTTTTTAACAACATTTTAGCTTCTTTTTTAACCTTTTATTCAAAAAAGGTTAGTTTTTGTGCATTTTATCTGTTTTTCGATAAAAAATCGTTTTAACTACTCGGTCATTTTAAATGTAACTTTATAGTTTGCATTTGAAAGTGTCGCATATAGTCAAATGCAAACAAAATAAAAAAAGTCTTGCAATATATCACAAAATATGTTATCATAAGCGTTGCTAAAAGTAATCTCTGTGAGGTGAGCAATATGAAAGAGGGCATCCATCCCAAATACAATGTCACATCGGTAAGATGTGCATGCGGTAACGAATTTGAAACCGGTTCGACAAAGGAAAACATCCGCGTCGAAATCTGCAGCAACTGCCATCCGTTTTTCACCGGCAAGCAAAAGCTGGTTGACACAGGCGGACGAGTTGATCGCTTTAAAAAGCGCTTTAGCATGCAAGAAGGAAAGTAATTTCAATTCGGCTGCAAGCGGCACCTATGCGGTGCCGCTTGCAACTTGTCAAAAGGTATTTTGACAAGTTGTGATCTAAAAAGCTCGGCGGAAATCAATTCCGCCGGCTTAAAAAAATTGAGCGCTTGTAAGCACTCAATTTTACGGCCTTCCTCGAAGGCCGCCGGCACCGTGTGCCGGTCAGACAATCTCAAAACCAAAGGTTTTTCGACAGTCTGAAGCGGCACCTATGCGGTGCCGCTTGTTTTCGTACTTATGGAAGATTAGCGTGCC
>CAYJAS010000007.1:10953-14169 GCA_964367895.1 uncultured Oscillospiraceae bacterium
AAGCGGCACCTATGCGGTGCCGCTTGTTTTCGTACTTATGGAAGATTAGCGTGCCACCCTATAGCGAGAAATCACACTAATTCTATATGTAGAATGGAGATTTTTTATGATAGAAAAACGACAATCGCCACGCGGTCGAGCCTTGCTTGTCGGGCTGTGCTGTACCGCTATGCAGGATTTTGACAATTCCGACCAAACTACAATGGACGAGCTTTCCGAGCTGCTTATCACCGCCGGCGGTGAACCGGTTTTATCCGCCATGCAAAACAGGAAAACTCCCGACCCAAGAACCTTTATCGGAGAGGGCAAATGCCAAGAGCTTTCTCAAATCATAAAGGACAATGATATTGACATAGTTATTTTTGACAATGAAATTTCCCCCTCACAAAACAAGGCACTTGAGGAGGCATTGTCTTGCCATGTCATCGACCGAAATGCCCTTATACTGGACATCTTTGCCGACCGTGCAAATACCGCAGAGGGCAAACTGCAGGTTGAGCTGGCACAGTATAAATATCTTTTGCCACGTCTTACAGGCATGTGGGGGCACCTCGTCCGCCAAACGGCAGCCGGCGGCAGCAGTCCTATCGGAACCCGCGGCCCGGGTGAAACACAGCTTGAAACAGATAGGCGGCATATCAGGCGCAAGATTAGAAAACTGGAACTTGAACTTGAAGATGTGCGCCGTGTCCGCTCTGTACAGCGCAGAAAACGCACAAAGTCCGAAGTGCCCTTGGTTTGCCTTGTCGGCTATACAAACGCAGGCAAGTCCACTCTGCTGAACGCCCTTACCGGCTCTGATGTGCACGCAAACGATCGACTTTTTGACACCCTTGACCCGACCACAAAAATACTGGCCACCGATGAGCTTGGGGATATTTTGCTGTCCGACACGGTCGGATTTATCCGCAAGCTACCCCATCTTTTGATAAACGCCTTCCGTGCAACGCTGGAGGAGCTTTGCTATGCCGATTTGCTGATACATGTTATAGACGCCTCATATGACGATTGGCGCGAGCACGCACAAGTGGTAGACGGTTTGATAGCCGAGCTGGGAGCCGAGAGCACACCGAGGCTGATGGTCTTTAACAAGGTCGATTTGCTTTCCGAACAACAGCTTCCACGCCTGACCGATGCGCTGTACTGCTCGGCTCTTAAAGGCATGGGACTGCAGGAAATCAAGGCTCGCATTTGCAATATATTGGGCGATGATCTGAAAGAGTGCAGTTTTGTACTGCCTTATTCGGACGGTGCGGTACTCGATATGTTATACCGTGATGCCAAGGTGCACAAGGCCGAATATGTCGAGCATGGCATTGAAATAGAGGTGCTGTGCGACAGCAAATTGCGGGGGCGTATCAAAAAATATCTGCCGGAGGCTTCAGATGAGCATCAAGACTTATAAAGTTCCGTTTAGCGAGGCATCGGCGGAGTTTGTCGAGAAAAAATCTCGCTTTGTCGGCAATATTTTCAAGGTGGACTCAGCTGAGCAAGCGAGTGAAATAATACGCATGATGGACAAAAAGCATCACGAAGCGGCGCACAATGTTTATGCATACATCCTTAAAAACGGTGTAATGCGCTTTTCAGACAACGGCGAGCCACAGGGCACCGCCGGCATGCCCACCCTTGACGTGCTGCGCAAGGAGGAGATTTTTGATGTGCTGTGCGTTACCACACGCTGGTTTGGCGGCATACTTCTCGGCGCAGGAGGGCTTGTCAGGGCATATTCACACGCCTGCAAAATCGCTCTTGACGCAGCCGGAATTGCCGAAATGCGACCGTTTAGCACTGCAACTCTGACCTGTGCGTACAGTTATATAGACGGTCTTCGCCGTCTGCTCCCGGATTTTGACGCACAAGAGCGCAACACCGAGTATACGGCCGAGGTTTGTATGGACATCAGCCTGCCTGCCGAGCGTTTTGAGCAATTTTGCACCGCTGTCTCAGATTTTTCAAACGGCAGTTTGCACCCTGTGAGCACTGGCATTTGCATGCTACCCCATCGTATATCATAAATTATCCTGCATTTTTCGCCCTTTTTGTCGCAAAAAAAAGGAAAAAACGACTTAGCATCGTATTAATTAGGTATAAACTGTACGAGTGGTCTTTGACCACCCTTTCTCGAAAGGAGTTTTTCAGTGAATATCCGACAGCGAATTGAGCAAAATGAACACGCCACCTTGTGCTCATGGGCGACCCCTTCCCAAAGCAGTGCCGGCAGAGAGCATCCCGATGAGCCGTGCCCGTTTCGCACCTGCTTCATGCGTGACCGTGACCGAATTATTCACAGCAAATCTTTTAGAAGACTAAAGCATAAGACACAGGTCTTTTTGTCGCCCGAAGGGGATCATTACCGCACACGCCTGACCCACACTCTTGAGGTTTCTCAGATTGCACGCACTGTAGCTCGTGGACTTTCTCTCAATGAGGATTTAACCGAAGCTATTGCGCTCGGCCATGACCTTGGGCACACCCCGTTTGGTCATGCCGGTGAGCGTGCTTTGACCGAAGCCTCCGGACGTGATTTTTTTCATAATGAGCAGAGCTTGCGCACGGTCAGCCGTTTGGAGCGTGACGGTGCCGGCTTAAATCTGACTTTCGAGGTGCGAGATGGTATACTGTGCCACACAGGCCCGCAGATACCTTCCACCCCCGAAGGACGCATAGTGCGCATTGCCGACCGAATTGCCTATATCAATCACGATATTGACGATGCAGTTCGTGCCGGCGTGCTCAGCATAAATGACATTCCGCACGGCCTGCGAATGAGTCTTGGTCAGACCCACGGTGAGCGTATCGCCACTTTGGTCACTTCTATGGTTGAGTACGGTTTGCGTCACAGCGAAATTGGCCTTGAGCAAAGCTATGCCGATTATATGGACGATTTGCGCAATTTCATGTTTGATGAAGTGTACAGAAATCCTATAGCAAAATCCGAGGAGGGCAAGGGTGCCGATATTGTAAAATCGCTTTATCGATATTTTATTTCCCATCTTGACAAACTGCCGAGCGATTATCTGATAACCATTGAGCGTGAGGGCGCGGCCACCGCAGTATGCGATTATATTGCAGGCATGACCGACCGCTTTGCTGTCGCTCGTTATCAAGATATTTTTATACCAAAAGGCTGGAGTAAATACTGATTTTGTGATATGGCACTTGCCACGTGTACCGAAATGTGCCGGTTTTACCTTTAGCACAATCTAAGGTGTG